>JAHJBR010000082.1 GCA_018813445.1 Microcaldota archaeon
AGAAGATGTGAATGCAGTTTTTCCGCATGACTTAATTCCAAGCACAGCTTCGCTGCATCCCAATCCCACCATTACATCATCATAACCTGCAAAGAAAGGAGTAAGCGTCCTTAATCCAAAATACTGCGGATAGGTAAACGGTGTGTCCTTCATTATTCTTAATGCGCCCTGTAATTCATCGAATGTAGCTGGGGGCCTCTGAAGGTGGCAACGCATGCTCAACCTTTTCAATACAACATCCACTATTGGGTTATTCTCATCAAATTTTCTCATTCCTTTTTCCGCAAGCACCACATGCCTAAAGGCATTATCCAGTAGCTCGTGATTGTACCTGAAAAGAGTATGGCATATCCCATATTTCCTGTGTTCAAGGTAAATCGGCGAGTTTTCACTATCTATATATATGTCTGTAATATTCTCATTATCTATTGCAAGGTTTTCCAGTGGTGCTCCCATGCCCACAACCCATGAGGCTGCCTCTCTTCCCATGATTAAGGCTTCTTTTGGAGTAATTGCTGTTCCAGAAAGCATTGCTTGGTCAAGGAAATTCTGCCTGTACTCCTTACTTTTCAACTCAAACAAAATCCTGAAATCAGCATTTTCAAAGCTTTCCTTGGACTGTTCGTAAATGGTTCGTTTAAGCATTTTCTGGAGTGCTTCAGAGAGTTTGCTTATATATGGATTTTTTTGCACGTATAAATAAGAATCAATTCCAGGGATTTCATAAACCTGCACTTCTATCCCATATTTGAGCTGATATTTTGCATCAGGATCCTTTAGGGGAACCGCATTCTCAGGAATATCCAGCACTATGGAGTTTACAAAATAAAGGCTTTTTACTCCGGTAAGCGAAAGAAATGCCAATCGCATATCTCCCATCTTTTTCGTGAGCTCATAAAACTTTGCGTGTGAAAATTTCTTTAAAATTCCATTAACCCATGCTTTGAAAGTCTGATATCCTTTTACATATGCCTACCTTTCAGGAACTGGCTCATTATAATCCTCAAGAGTTCTATATGCCATAACCGGATTCATGAACATGTATTCGTAAAATTGTCTTAGTAATCGTCTTCTCATCTCGTAATGGTCATCCTGCTTCATTCCATAAATATCGTCGCGTAGCATGAGCGCTTCAACTTGCCTTATTATATTCGCATAATCAATAAGCACTGCTGTTTTTTCCAGGTCAAGTTCTATTACTATCTCTTCTTCATATCGGATCACTTTGATATCTCCTTCTATGGTTGCAAGATCCTTTAGATGGAGGTTAAGGAATTCAGGTGAACCGAACTCATAGGGGCATTTAGACATGTCCACTATCGCTTTGTTTCCTTCAATATAGGCGTTGCACATGCCACTATTAATTAGTTATTATTTATAAGTCTCACTCCTTCCAAACCTTTACATTGCCCTTAATCTATTTACCCTTTCATCTAAGGGGGGATGGGTTGCAAGAAGCCCAGTCATCTTTCCTTCAAATGGATTTGCAATAAATAGGGAAGCAGTGGTATTTGTTGCGCTTTTTACATTTGCATGACCTTTGAGTTTCTCGAGCGCAGAAGCCAATCCTTCAGGATATCTAGTAAGCTTTGCACCCGTAGCATCAGCCAAATATTCCCTTTGTCTTGAAATCGCAAACCTTACTAATTCTGCAAAAATCGGGGCAAGAATAACAAATACTAAAGCAATCAGCATAAGTCCGCCTCCACCTTTCCTATTATCGTTTCCCCTGAACATCATGCTCCTCCATGCAAACTCGCCAATAATCGCAATCAGCCCGACCATAACAACTGCAAGAGTAGCCATTCTTATATCATAATTCCCTATGTGCGAGATTTCATGGGCAGCAACCCCTTCCAGCTGCTCCCTACTCATATTCTTCAATAATCCACGCGTAAAAACAATATGGCTGTTTTCAGGACTTGTTCCAGTTGCAAACGCATTCATAGCCCCATCTTCAATTATCCATATCTTTGGACAAGGAATACCTGCAGCCATTGCCAATCCTTCAACCACATTCCTAAGAAATGGCTCTTCCCCTTCTAACAATTCTCTTGCCCCGCTTATGCTTAGAATTATGCGTGACCCAGCACCGAATGCAATAAGCGCATATCCAACAGCAAATATGAGCGCAATCGCATATCCATACTCATCTAATCCAAAAATATACCCTAATGCAACTACTGAAAGAAAGCACAGGCTACACATCAAAAAAAGTAGAATGTAGGAATTCCTTTTGTTTGCCCCTATCGCATCAAATATATTAACCTTTTCCATCTTCTCCCCTTAAAAATGAATTAAAAAATAAAAAATCAGAATTCTACCTTCACGTTCTCTTTTTCAGCTTCTTCAGTTTTGAAGAATTCCTGCTGAGTGAAGTTGAATATTCCTGCAATGATATTTGTTGGGACCATCTTTATCTCAGTGTTATACTGCATCACAGTATCATTGTAGGCCATCCTTACGTAGGATATCTTGTTCTCAGTGCCAGCAAGCTCATCCTGCAATGCCTTGAAATTCTCATTTGCTTTGAGCTGAGGATAATTCTCAGCAACTGCGAATATGCTCTTAAGCGCTCCAGAAAGCATATCATTGGCCTTTGCCTTTTGCTGAGGTGTTCCAGTAACTATTTGGGTTCTGAGTTTAGTAATCTCTTCAAAAGTTCCTCTCTCGTGCTTCACATATCCCTTTACGGTCTCTATAAGATTAGGGATAAGGTCATACCTTCTTTTTAGCTGAACATCTATCTGTGCCCATGAATTCTCTATCCTTACCTTAAGTTGAACTAGCCTATTGTAAGTAAGCACTACGAATATAATTACCAGAAATAATATTCCTATAAAACACAAACCAATAGTGCCCAATGCACCCAATCCTGAATATCTAGCATAATACCACCTGGTCATATTCAGCAGGCAGCTTTTTAAATTCTATTTATAAATCATATATCCATAGGAGTTAGGTAATTTACAAATGCAGACAAAGTTTGTTGTGAAACTTTATCTTCGTTTTCCTAATACTCTATTAGTTTAACACTCATTTAGGTGATTTATTGGGAGACAAGCCAAGGAAATG
>JAHJBR010000083.1 GCA_018813445.1 Microcaldota archaeon
TTGCTAGTCTGCTGTCTAACATTGAATCTAATCCGCAAAGTTGTGCTGCACATGAGACATTTGCCGGATTTTCAATCATTGCGTCTTTTACTTTTTTGAATTGAAGTGTAATAAGGAGTTTTCTTATTTCTTCTCCAGGGAGTGCTGGTTTCTTTTTTTCCGGAAGGGCTTGGACTTTTGTAGTGTCTTTTGAACTCCAACCTGCGCCATTAAGTATGTCCAATAGATCCTGTTCGTGATCTGGAGGGGGTTTGAATTTGGAAACTTCTCTTGGGTCTTTTGGAACTCCTTGCATTTGGGGTTTATGTACTGTTTTATTCAAACTAATCGCCTAGCATTATAAAGCAGGGAAAAGATATAAAGATTTCTTAGATTCTTGAAAGGCTTATTCTTTCCAAATCCAATGGTTTGGCTTTTTTCTCTAAATTCAAAGGAATAGATTTGGCATCGAAATCCTTTTCATTGGGGCTGTTTTTTAGACAAACTAGAATGAAATCATTCGGAAGAAAGTTGCTTTTTTGCAAAGCTTTTTTTATCTCTCTTGCTCCACATAGCCAAAGAAGCATTTCCAATTCAAGAGTTTTGGCTATGTTCTTTTTATTTTTGAAGCTTTTTTCAGCAAGGAAATGTGCAAGCTTGATTTCCTCTTCGGAATTTACAAGTGAGGGGGAGAACGCAAGGCAGCCTAAACTGATGCATCTTTCTGTAATCTGCTTATTATCCAGCGTTGAATTGAGCCTAAGGATCTTCATAAGATTTTTAAATACGATTAAACATATAAATGGTGCTAATCTCATTAGTTGAATAGCAAATCAAATATCTAGAAGGTGTTTTGAATATGTATCAGTATCATGAAGCAAGAACAAAAAAGGTTTCCTCAGGAACAGGGGGTAGGAGAAAGAAAAGAAGAGACAAGAAACTTGCCCATTTAGGGAGAAGGTTCACTTCTACAAAGGTTGGGGAAAAGACTGTAAGGGAAATTCTGCGTGTGAAAGGCGGATTAACTAAACAGAGGCTGAAAAAAGCTGTTTTTGTTAATGTAAGGACTAAAGATGGAATGAAAAAAACCAAGATTTTAGGTGTGATTGAGTCGCATAGAGCTGATTTTACACGAGAAAACATAATTACTAAAGGAGCAATAATCAAAACAGATATTGGACAAGTAAAAGTTACCAATAGAGTAGGGCAGGATGGAATAGTTAATGGAGTTTTGATTGGATAGTTAGTTACTGTATGGTTCTAGGGCCCATTGGAGGACGAACAATAGATTCAACTATTTTTTCTAATCTATCTAGGCGCTCTTCTATTTTAAGAAGTCGCATTTCCAAATAATCCGAGCGCACGAAATTGCTTGCACCCATATTCATTTCTTCGCCTTTTCTTGTTTTCATAGAGATCATTTGGATATTGGTAATTAGAATTTAAAATCACTGGCTTGAGCCATTTAATTAATATAAATTACATATTGAATGGATCGAGTATAAATCGCATGGTATCGGCGATTTGATAGGATATATCACAAAACAACCCACTTCCAAACTCCATGCGCAACCCAGAATAATATGTAGGGCATGATGGGGCAAATACTCGAATACATATGCCATCTTCTAATGCAACCTTTGAGAATGCCCCAGCAATTGACTTCCAATCTGCTGGTTTTGCGTCTTTTTTCTCTTTTCCGGTGCTGCAGGATATAAAGACAACTGCACAATCATTTTCAAGATATGGGACTAAAGCTCGCAGATTATTTACATCGCCCGTATCTAAGTAATTAGTACCTTCAAGGAAGTTTTGGCCTAATCTAACTCCTTCTGAATCACCATGGCCAGCAATTACCAACAGGTCTATCTGTTTTTGGGATCCGGATTCTAAAATTTTGTCGAAGAAATGCTGCTCGTTGTTAACCTCATATAATATTACGCGATAACCATTTTTTATTATATCATCCATCGCATATGCATCCTGGTAGAATGCTCCATTATAATCTGCTTGGTTGAAAAAAAGAACTGCTGAAGGTGCATCTTTTTTCCTTTCTAGGTCATGTATATTAAGGGCTGTTTCCATCAGAAGCTCTTCGGAATATCTGCTGAAATAGCGGATTCCACATTGATGCCAAAGGGTTTTGAATTCGTCCGGATGATTTTCGTTGAAACGTATCACAGCTGTTATGTCTCTAGCGTTTTCTCCAGACAACATCACAGTGGTTCCTATCTCTCTGAAAGCATCCAATATTAGTTGTGAATTTCTGCGTAGTAACTTGATTTGTAAAGAACTGACTGCTTTGAACGCATTTGCAGTATTCTCTCGAGCTGCCTGTGCAATTTGTACGAATTCATCAGTATATTCTACAAGGATTTCACCTACTTCTGAATTACTTAATACTTGGAATGCTGCATTTGCCCCGTCTCCTGCAGCCTGGGCTATTCTACTAAATGAATCTATTAATAATTCTGGGTTTTTGATGAATAAATCAGCTATTTCCTTAGTTTGGAGTGAATCAAATGCTGTATAGGCAGATGGACCTGTTGCTTCTGCTATTTGTACGAATTCTTTGGTGTATTTTGTAAAAAGATTACTTAGATGAAATACTGATCTAAATGCGTCCGCTGCACCATTTCCTGCGGATCTGGCTATCCCGCCAAATGCGTCTACCACTAGTTTGGGGTTTTTTACGAATAAATTGGATATGTCTTTATTTTGGAGTGAATCAAATGCTGTATAGGCAGATGGACCTGTTGCTTCTGCTATTTGTACGAATTCTTTGGTGTATTTTGCAAAAAGATTGCCTAACTCCCAAGAATAACCTATTACACTGAATGCCTTTTTAGAGTTCTCTCCTGCAGCACTAATGATTGCTGCAAATGAATCAATTACGATTTGTTGGTCTTTCATGAAGAGTGCGGCTATTTCAGGGTTGGAGAATAGGGAAAAAGTTTCTCTTGAATACGGACCAGTCGTTTCAGCTATCTGCGCAAATTCCTTCGTATATTTTGCAAATAGTTCGGATATTTCCGGATAACATAATTGTTTAAACGTATCTTCTGCCTGATTTCCCGTGGCTTTGGCAATTCTACTAAATGCATCGATCAATATTTCAGAATCCTTAATGAATAGTTTCGCTAATTTTAGATGTGCAAGAAGTTTTGCTATTGGCCATCGCTCACCAAAGTAGTTTGCATCTCTAACAAGTGCGTGAATCAATTTTTCTGCAGTATTGGTAATTTCATTTACTTTTTCCGGATCACCGGTTTTCACTAGTTCCATAATAAGTTCATCTGGAATAAACACTGGATTGAATTGCTTGCGTACTTCGTCGAATTTCAAAACTAATGGAATGGGTTCTGCTTCTTGATGTGTTTTTTGCTTTTGTACCAGAGCAATCACAGTTTTTTGAATAATATTTCAGGTTTTCCGAGCCTGTGGCCTGCATTAATAGAAAGGATTCCTAGCTCCTCCCAGATTTGAGGCTCAGTGCCAAGCTGTTTGAATATTGATGCAGAAGTATTTGGTAGGAAAGGAGCTAAAAGTATTGCAAGATCTTTTACCTGGTTTATTAGAACATAAAGTGAAGGTGCTGCTTTTTCCTTTCCTTCCTTTATCTTTTTCCAAGGTTCTTGATCTTGAAAGAATTTGTTTGCATTGCTGGAGAATGCCATTATATTTTCCATTGCTTCCTTTAGCTTTAGCTCATCCAAAAGTGAAGTGATTTTTTCTATTTGGGCTTTCTGGGAATCTAAGAAAGTATTTTCAGAATCACTTGGCTCTGCTTTTGGAATTTCTCCTGCATAATTATTTGTAAGGAAGACCATTGTTCGGTTTACTAAGTTTCCTATATTTGCAGCAAGTTCGTTGTTGTTTTTTTCTATTAGTAGTTTTTCTGAGAAATCGCCATCTGCGAAGGTAGGGACTTCGCTAAGGAAATAGTAGCGCAAAGGATCAGAACCGTATTTTTCAATTAAGGAGAATGGGTCCACAATATTTCCTATGGATTTGCTCATTTTCTGGCCCTCTACGGTTATGTATCCATGCACGAATATTGTTTTTGGAAGAGCAAGGCCTGCGGAAAGAAGGAATGCTGGCCAATAAACTGCATGAAAGCGCAATATTCCTTTTCCGATTACATGAACATCTGCTGGCCAGTATTTCTTGAATTTTTCTTCATTGGTTCCATATCCTATTCCTGTAAGATAGGTTCCTAAAGCATCCAGCCATACATATTGGATTTGGGATTCATCTCCTGGCACAGGGACACCCCAGCCTTTTGCTCTTGCAACTGAGCGGGAGATTGAGAAATCCTGCAAACCGCTGCGTATGAAGGAAAGGACCTCATTCTTCCTTGTTTCTGGAAGAACCTGGAGCTCGTTGGTTTCTATGAGTGATTCCAATTCATCCTGATAACGGGAAAGCTTAAAGAAATAGTTTTCTTCTTCAACTATTTCTGGTTTTTTATTGTGTTCTGGGCAAACTCCTTCAGGCAATTCTGATTCCTCGTAAAATGATTCGCATCCAACGCAATAAAGGCCGGTATATTTTTTCTTGTATATGTCTCCGGATTTTGCAAGCAGTTCCCATAGGCGATTCACTCCGGGCCAATGCGATTCCTTTATTGACGTGCGGAGAAAGTCCGTATAAGAGAGGCCTATTTTTTCTGCCAGCTGCTTGAATATTTCTGCATTCTGTTCGCAGAGTTGAGCTGTGCTGATTCCTTTTGCTTCTGCAGCATGCACGTTTTTCAGGCTGTTTTCATCAGCTCCAGTAACTAGGGCAACATCATTTCCTAATAAACGATGATAACGGGCGATTGCATCAGTTTGCACGAATTCCAGGGCATGGCCTATGTGCGGAGCAGCATTTACATACGGTATTGCGGTTGTTAGATAGAATTTTGAGATTTCAATCACCTTGTTTGAAATAAGATATGTATGTAGGAATAAAAAAGCTTTTGGAGTAATGTGTATGGGGGGAATATGGGTCCAAGGAATTTAGGAATAGAATGCAAAGGAGTGCGTATAGAAGGTATGCGGAAAAATGGCTTCCGAGGAAAGGAGCCGATAAGCACTGATCCAAGAAGGATTGGTAGACTTGTTTATAGTAGGGATCCTTGTGAAAGAAAGGAAGGCTTGAAGCATGTATCCGGGAATCCCAAAGCGCTTGCCTGCATTGCAGCTGGTTCAGGACCGGATGAATTGACTAATTGGGCACTTGAGGAACTTGGGAAAATGGTCAATGAATTGCAAGATGATAATGCATTGAGTGTTCTTGCCATGCTGCATCCGGATAGATATATACGGGATTGGGCACTCATACATATACAAAATAGCTGCATACAACGGGATGTCGCAATAAAGTCCAAATACGAGGATACTGCCGAGGCGGCAGTCGGTCTGCTTAATAATGATATTGAAGCACTTGCAATAATAGGATGCGGAAGTAAGCACGAAGTAGCCTGGTTTCGAGCGCTGGAGCACTTAAAGCTATTGTACGCAGAGGATAATCTGGCTGAAGTTGCAAAATCAAAAAACAGTGCTGCTGCACTTGTGGCAGTAGGATTTATGAGAAGTGAATGGAGATTGTCCCAAGTTATTTTGGAAAGTGATGACATTTTGGTTTTGCGTGCTGCAGTTTCTAAAATGAAGAACAGGAACATATTGATACATACTCTTAAGAACTGCCATAATGAGATTGCAATTGTTGATTTGGCAAGGAAACTTGTTGGAATGATATATGGGGTAAATAATCCGGATACATTATGGTTTATCTATAAGTGTCTAGCAAATGGAAAA
>JAHJBR010000084.1 GCA_018813445.1 Microcaldota archaeon
CTGCATTCAAAATCCCCATGAGCCGCTCAGTTTGGAATCTTGCCCATATTTGCAAATGATTCCCTCTAATTTCCTTGACTTTCTCGTATAAATTCGTGTTATTATTTTGTGCAACAAAATCTTTCAGATTTTGAAGATTACTATCTGCTTCCAAAAGTGCTTCCTGCATTTTATCTAGGTCAACACTCTTATTCACTAATCTCTGCATACTTAAATTCATCAATAGGATTTCTTCCCCCATTCCATTCAGTCTGTTAATTGCAAATACTCGCACTGCATTCTGTGTGCATATGCTTCTATTTTCAATAATCTCAATAGAATACTCTTCCACATTTGGTTTAATTTCATGATCTCCCTTCACAATTTCCTTTCTTACTCCTTTTAGAAACTCAACTGCTTCCAAAGTATGTCCATTTACAGTATCTGATAAAAATTCGCTAAAACCATCATTATCCCCAATATCTACATAACTCTGCAAAGTGATAAGATCATCCTTTAGAAAATCTCCAGATTCAGTAGTAAGATTCGTATTCTCTTCTCCATAATCAATCATGGAAAACAGTGCGGCCATTCTGCATTCAACAACACTGTACTTCAACTGCACAACATCAGAAGATTCACTGGCTGCAAACGGCATTGCAAGCAAACCCAAAGCAAAAATCATTATTATCCATTTCATTTCCCCACCTATCCAATTATGTAAACTAGCTTATAAAATTTTTTGCTTTATCCAACATAAATAAAAAATATGGGCAGTTATCTCCTAAAAACGGTGACTTCCACCCAATTTTTTGTTGCCTTAAATTTGGGCCCGTCCAGATTCGAACTGGAGATTTTCTGTGTGTAAGACAGACGTGTTAACCGCTCCACTACGAGCCCATGAATCAATTTAGAAAGAAAAGAAAATAAAACTAGTAGTGCATTGGCGGCCTAAGGAAAAGATAGTGTTTCTCCTTGCCCTCCAATTCACTTATGATTCTGTGTACGAATGGAAAAGTCGGGTCTGGAATTGCATGCACCCTTGCTTTAAGGTCCGCGAAACTCTCAAAAGGTTTTTTGTCCCTTTCATTCAGAATAGTTTCAAGATTCTTTTTCCCGATCCCAGGAAGAAGTTCAAGTTGATGCACTCGCATGGATATTGAACCCGCCTTATTTAGAAAATTTATGTATTCTGCTTCCCTTTCAGTTACAATTGATTTCACTACTCCTGAGAGGTTTTCCTTTGCACTTGGGGTAAGCTCAGAATAGGATATCCTACCTTTAATTTTTTCTATATCTTTGCGCTGATCCTTTCCAATAAATACTTTATGCCCCACAGAAACTGTTATGTCTCTAAGTACACTTGCCTCAAGCAAAGTAAAAAATTGATGACCCACTAGTTGCACCAGCGGTTCCTTTTTAGGATCGCTTGGTTTGCCTTGGGGAAAATATTCAACTATCCATGCATAATCCTCCATGCCTTCCACCCCTACACTAATTCTAGAACATTTTTGCTATCTCTTCAGCTTCCTCATCGGTTAATTCTATCTTATCCTTTGCAGCTATTACCTTTACTCTTTCAGGCAGTTTTGGCGCAATATTCACAATTGTATTTGCAACCTCCGCAGTAATCTTCTCATTCTTCATAAGCTTTTCAACAGCCTTTTCACTTTCTTTTTTAGTTCCTTTGGAAAACTTATCTGCATAATCTAATGCCTGTTTTTGTTCGTATCCTAGCTCGCTTTCCTTTTCCCTGTTTTGCAATATACTTTTTACGTCTGCGAGCGTAGTTGGCTTTGAATCATTGATCTTCATGTTTCCACCTTCACAATCTTGTAATATGTACTGGGCTAACAGTAAGTAGCTTCTTTGCGTTTCCATCCACGACCTTCACAAGATATGCGTTCCCCTGTTTTTTCATCACGATACCGCTTCTTCCGTTATATCTAGAGTGAGGAAGACCCCTGAAATAGGGTTTGATGGTGATTGCTACTTTTTCTCCTTCTTTGAATGGTTTTACAAACTCATTCATAGTTATTTTCTTCTTCATTTTTGTTGCTTTTGTTCCTTTAGACGAAGTTCCCTTTGACCTTTTGACCATAAATCTCCACCTCTAACCAATATCTATGTATTTTTTGCCATTCTATTTATAGGTCAGAGGTTTTTAAATATTCCCTTTTAAATAGCGATATATAAACGGATTGCATGGAATGCAGTCTAGGAAAAACGGTGATTACTTGGTTAAGCAAGTCGATTTTATAATTACGAATATGGTAGCCTCAGCCAACTTAGGTTTGGAGCTTGACCTTTTTTACATTGCTAACCGTATTCGCGAAGTTGAATACGAACCAGAACAGTTCCCTGGAGCGATCCTAAAATTCAAAGATCCAAAAGCATCCCTACTTCTTTTCAAGAATGGAAAAGTGGTTTGCGTTGGTTGTAAAGATGAGCCTTCAATAGCCAAAACCCTTGATCGTACCGTGAAGCTCCTTAAACCCTACTCAAAGAAAATAATAACAAACAAGAAACCAACATTCCAGGTAACAAATATTGTTGCAAGCGCTTCTTTGAATATGAATCTAGACCTTTTCTCAATTGCATATAAGGTAAAGGATGTTGAATATGAACCAGAACAGTTTCCTGGCGCTATCCTAAAATTCAAAGATCCAAAGGTTTCTTTGCTCCTATTCAAAAACGGAAAAGTAATCTGCGCAGGTGCAACCAGCAAAAAGCAGATAAAGGATACATTACTCAAAGCTAAAAAAATGCTTTCAAAATATGTTGGAAAATAATTATATTTTTTCCACTACTTTGGTTTCATTATTTCCAGCAGTTGCTTTATTCACTCTATCATAAAATTCTCCCTGGGCCCCTGAAGGAATCTCCACAAGAACAATTAGGCTTCCATCTTTTGCCCATTCCTCTTTTATAATTCCCCAGCTTTTCACTAATCCATATGTTCTTTGAGCATGTTCAGGAGGAATTTTTACAGCAATCCTCATCTTCTCGAATTTAAGTGGAATGATTATTCTTATTTTTTTCAGTATGTCTGGAAGTTGATCTCTTGCATCCTTGAACGGGTCAGGATGGAACTTTGCTTTTTCAAGAGCCTCTTCTATTCTAGATTGCGTATGGGGCGCATTAGTTCTAGGATCAATGGTTTCACGCATTATTATACTAACAATTTGCTTATACTTTTCCTCAACTTTTTTCCTTTTCTGATCCGTGGTAAGTTGTATGTTCCCTTTTTTTAAAATTATTTCCAAGATGCCCATTATATCCGTGGTTCCAAAAGCCTTTTGCAGCGCATCGCTTTTTGCCCGTTCTCCTTTCTTTGCATCAAAATAAACTTCATCTACAACCAATATATTTTTCAAATCAGGTTTTTGCCCTTCCTTATACATATTCGCCATTTCTGGATCCACATAAACCTCAAAATTCTTACCTTCAACCGTAATATCTGCTATAATTGCCTTATCCAATGTAGTCATTTTCCCCACCTATTCTCAATCTTTAATTTTGAACTCCGAAGGCAATCTTTTTATATTATGCGAATGAATGCTTTTTATGAATATAAAGGTTGTCCTTTACTCAATATTCTTATTATCGTTATTATTTGCGCCCTCTCTTTTTGCAGCCACGTGCTTTTGTAATTCTTGCATTGATTGTTCAACCAAGTTGAATGATCCAATATGCGATAAAATTTTACTCACCTCAGATACATCTAGCCCAGGTAGTTGCATAGTCCAATCAGCAGCACTTTACAATAAAACTTTTGATTGCCAGGGCCATTCATTAGTTGGTTCGAATACACTTGCAAGCAGTGGAAT
This sequence comes from Microcaldota archaeon, assembly GCA_018813445.1. Classification (GTDB taxonomy): domain Archaea; phylum Micrarchaeota; class Micrarchaeia; order Anstonellales; family Bilamarchaeaceae; genus JAHJBR01. Next base: position 3,810 of record JAHJBR010000084.1, read on the forward strand.
ATACTTAAGGGGTGCAAACAGCTCCAACATAACTTTTTCCAACTGCATTATAAGCGATTTCTATTACGGCGCCTACTTTTTCCATACACTCAATCTTGCATCTATCGGAAATTCAATTCAGAATTCCACATTTTTCGGAAACGAATATGGAATCTATGCAGTAGCTCCTTACTCCAGATTCTCATCCATAATTGCCTATGAAAACAACGTTGGAGTACAAATAGATGGATATATAGATAACCGTATTTCAGGAATCCAAGCCTGGAATAATACTAATGCATTAGTTATAAATACTGCAACAAACACTTTGGTTTCCGGAGCCAATCTTTTCGATAACGAAAATGCCATTGTAATCACTTTATCACATAGTACAAACATTTCTTCTTCAACTATTTCTAAAAACACTGAAGCTGTGCTTACTCAAGGTTCAACAACCGCTTTACTAGATGGCTTTACAGTTTATTCCAACTCCAAAGGATTTACAATTGCAAACTCAACAAACATAACCATAAACAACGCTCGCACATACAACAATAGCTTAGATTATTCCATAAGCGCAACTTCTGGTCCAACTTCAATTAATATTATCAACACCACTTTAGATTCCCCATTCGGTTTATATACAAATTTCACTCGCTTTTCGCTTTCAGACAATCTTGCAACTTTAGAAAGATATTTCATTAACTGGAGTAGTTCACCTGTTCAGATCCCCTATGGATTACAAAGCTTCCAAGGAAAATTCATGGATATTTCCGGAGTTGCAGGCTCCCCTTCGATATATAACCTGGTATTGTTTTGGAATGATTCAGAAACAGCAAACCATACGGAATCCCAATTCTCGCTTCAAAGATACAATGGAATAGACTGGACAGCTTTGAATTACACTCCCGATACGGATGCAAACTCTTTATCCGTTTCAAATGTAGTTTTGTTCAGCACCTTTGGAATTTTAGAACCCTCTCAAGCTGCCTCAGCTGAATGGCCATTGTTCATGAGATGGCCAGATCGCACAGCATGGGATGGAATTAGGTATCCAACTGTTCCTGGATTGAATTTAGCGACTTTTGAAACCAATGATCAAATTCTATCCTCTCCAGCAGTAGCCAACGGCTATGTGTATATTGCAAGCTGGTCTGGTTACTTATACCAGCTGAACGCATCTAACATAAGCATGCCTGCAATCTCCAGTTTCCTAACAGGTAATCAACTTTTCTCCTCTCCAGCAGTAGCCAACGGCTATGTCTACCTAGGAGGAGGATCAGATACATACGTCTATCAACTCAACGCCTCAAACATTTCTCAAAAAATCACTAGTTTTAAAACAGGCGGAGAAGTTCTATCCTCTCCAGCAGTAGCCAACGGCTATCTATATGTGGGAAGTCACGATGGATACTTATATCAACTCAACGCATCAAACATAAATCAGCAAATTGCCCGTTACAGGTTATGGTCTCGTTTTTCTTCCCCAGCAGTGGCCAACGGATATGTTTATGTGACGAGCCAGTATGGCAATCTTTCTCAGCTTAACGCTTCTAACATAAGCCAGCTACCAATCGCAACCTTTACCATCCAACCCTCAAGCGGACTTTGGTCCCCTTCATCACCAGCAGTAGCCAACGGATATGTATATGCAGCCGCCTTTAATGGTACGCTTTACCAGTGCAACGCATCCAACGTAAGTCAGTATATTTCTAATTTCACAGCAAGCGGACAGATTGTTTCATCTCCAGCAGTAGCCAACGGCTATGTATACATAGGAACCGGATATTATAATAAATCCGACAATAAAGTCTACCAACTCAACGCCTCAAACATATCCCAGAAGATCTCTGAATACATAACTGATAATGTTATCCTATCTTCTCCAGCAGTCGCCAACGGGTATGTATATGTGGGAAGTGCCGACAGCAAAATATATCAACTCAACGCCTCAAACATAAGCCAGCATATTGCCAATTTTACAACTGGAAATTATATTGAATCATCTGCGGCAGTCGCCAACGGCTATGTATATGTAGGAAGCGCAGACAAAAAAGTCTACCAACTCAATGCCTCAAACATCAGCATAATCAATCCATGCGCTTGCTCTTCCTGTGAGGAATGCACTGCATTTCTAAACAGCAGCAATTGCACTTTTGTTTCATTAGCAACCAATATCAATTCAACCACAACATGCATAGACAACCCCGAATATTTCATAAATAAAACTTTTGATTGCCAAAATAACTCAATAACCGGCTCAAAATCAGGGAGTGGAATTTACCTATTCAATAAATCCAATGCTAACAACATAATCCAAAACTGCAGAATCTCAAACTTCTCAAATGCGATTTATTTGGACAATACAAGCAGCAACCTTTTTGACAATTTATATATTTCTGGTAGCCAATATGCAATCAGGCTAAAACATGCAGAAAAGAACAACTTCTCGAACGCACTCGCCGAGGCAAATTCATTCGGGGTTTACACGGAATCCTACAGGACCCCGGTTTATAATGATGCGGTGGATTTTGCCCAATTCAATAGATTCTCAAACATGGCCTTCAATGACGGCCAGTACTGCCTCTATCTTCAGTATACTGGCAACAATGTTTTCCAAAATGTGAGCTGTTCCGGAGCTTCTAACACAGGGCTTTTCCTTGATGGATTCTGGAATTTGAATTTCACTTCCATTAACCTTTCCAATAATGCTTATGGCGTGGATGTAGAAGGCAGCAAAGCCACCCAATTCCCATTCGTGGGCCTAATTTCGTTCACTGATTCATACGTAAACGAGAAACCAATTTATTCATATGACTCGTCTGCTGATTTAACAGTGCCTCAGGATGCAGGCTTTGTAATAATCTGCAATTCCACCAACCTTACAGTCGAAAACCAACTATTTACCAAAAACGGAGATGGAATCGTTATCTTCTTTTCCATAAATCTAAAGCTGAATAACATTACTGCAAATTCCAACAGGAATGGTTTATACATCCGCGGATCCAGCAATACTCAGCTTTCAAATATTACTGCATACAGCAATTCCCAATCCGGAATAACAACAGTCTACTCATACAGTGATGCATGCCCTGGCGGAGGCAATGATTGCACCTATTCCGGCGCTGAGCGCCTTGATCGCATAACCGCATACTTAAACCCGACAGGAGTTCATTTTGGCGGAACGCGCAACAATATCCTGACCAACGGCATCCTATACAACAATACAAACTATGACCTTTATGTGGCTCCGCCTGCTAAGTATGGTAGCACATCAGCAACTGTAATTGATACATTACTAGCGAATAGCACATATGGGGCATATTTTGAACGGGGTTTCAATGGGGGCGGAGACAAACTAACCAATATAACTGCCTTTGGGAATCGCTATGGCATCTATGCAGACTATAATCAGATGAGTGCCGGCCGCTATATATATAATTCCACATTCTATGAAAACACCTATGGAATATACCTAAATAGCCATTACAACAAGCTTTTCAATATCCTTACATACAACAATTCCAATTCAGGAATAGCAATTCGAGGCACATATAACTCCTTCTCCAACATCACCTCTTTCAGTAATAAGTACGGCCTTGTAATCGGCTATGCCTCGGATAACAACATAGTCGCAAATAGTTCGTTCTATGAAAACACCTATCGTGGAATACTGGTTCAAGCAAGCAACAACCAGATCCTAAATATCAATTCCTCATTCAACTCCATAGGCATATCCTTGGAGCATGGTGGCAGCAATACGATATCCAACTGCACCGCTTCTTTCAATGGCCAAGGATTTTACATATATGGAGCTTCCAACTCATTGACAAACAGCACTGCCTATAATAATTCTATGGGAGTATACATTGGCACAGGCAGCTGTGCCGGGGAATTCTGGAGGCCTGAAACAAAAAGCAACACCTTGTCAAACCTTATCCTTTCAGGAAATTCACAATATGGAGTTTATGAAACCTGCGCAAATAACACAAGGCTCTCAAACTCAGTTTTGCATGATAATGGATATGGAATCTATTTGGATTCACAATCCCTCCGCGGCATATTCTCCAATCTGGAAATCCACGATAGCTCAAATACAGGAATCACAGTTGTCGGAAAGCCTTCAGGTGGCTTTGGAATTCATTCTCCTGATAACAATTCATTTTCAAATATCACAATCTACAATAATCAAAAAGGAGCACATGTGGAGAATTCGAAAAACACCTATTTCAACAGTATCCATTACTTTAACAACGGATTGGATCTATTGGCTAACTCAACTGCCATAAGCGGCCTTTTGTCTATTCAAGACTCGGTTTTTGACAATTCGAAGGGTAATTTTGCTAACTACACTAATCTTTCGCTACAAGATGAAGTTTCGGCTGAATTATATTCAATATCCTGGAATTCAGCTCCGGATTCGCCAGTAGCCTTCAAGTCCTTTGAAAACAAGTTCGTAAACATTTCAAGAATCTCAGGTTCTCCTTCAATAGACTATGCAGAATGGCACTGGCCGGATTCAGAACTCACAGTTGCAAACTATACATACAACGAAACCAAATTCATGCTGTTCAAATTCGATTCATCCTGGTCTCTTTTGAACAGCTCCCCAAACACAGTACAAAACACATTATCCATATCCAACATAACTAACTTCAGCACATTCGGAATTTTGGAAAAGCTATACTGCCCATGTTCATCATGCGAGGAATGCAACCTAATGCTCAACGACTCTACTTGTGATAAGGTCGTATTAATCTCAAACATCACTTCCATTGGAACATGCATAAACAACCCTGAAAATTTTATAATCAAGACTTTTGATTGCCAAAATAACTTGATAACTGGTTCA
>JAHJBR010000085.1 GCA_018813445.1 Microcaldota archaeon
ATCACCAGCGGCTGCGAGTTTTTCTTTTAGCTCAATTTCTGCCCAGAATGCCTGTTCTTCTAATGATTGCTTTTCTTCTAGTGCTTTTTTCAGTTTTTCTAGTTCTTCAGGAGTTTGAGTAGTTGTAGTCTTTGTAACTTTTTCGGGAGTTTGAGCAGTTGGATTTGTACCTCTTGGCGTTATTCCCATTAAGTCATTTAATTCAGATTGCAATTTAACTTGTCGTTCTTTTGCACTTAAAACTTGCTCTTCAGCTTCGGCAATCCTTTTCCTTTTCGCCTCTTCATTAAATCCAAGAATCTTACCGATTGTTGTTACCTCTAAATTCTTTGCGTCTGTTAATTTCTATTGCCATTGTGTCTCAAGCTTTTTTTGTTCGACTAATTCTTTTGATATTTTTTCAAATTTCCCGCCTGCTGTTAATCCCAAAATATGCTGCCAGCCTTGAACTGTCTCTAAAATCAGCTTATTCCACGCGAGTTGAAATGGCAATATCTCTTTACCCAATAATTCTTTTATGTCGTTCAAGGTATTTTTCATCTGCTCTAACTTGCCAACATCAGTCTTGGCAAGCTCTTTTGCCATTCCTCCAAATTCAACCTGCAATTCGTCTAAAATTATTTTTTGTGCTTCGAATAGTTTATTCTGTTTTGTTAAGGTTTTTATTTGCTCAAGCTGTTGGTCTGTAAGTGATACACCTACTCTTCTAAGAGCTGTTGACCCATTTATAGGGTCATTCAGGGCTTTACCTAATTGAATAGCACTTGATTTCAAATCTTGACCAAGTGCAGCAGACATATCAAGTACTGTCTCTGTAGCTTTTGGGAAAACGTCTTTTCCTATTTTTGTAAATGTTAATAATAGCGACTGCGCTTCCTGTATTGCTTCATCCCCAAAAGTTGTCACACTCTGAAGCCCTGAAGCCATATTTTTTAACTGATTAAATGTAAGGCCTGCGGCATTGCCCGTAGATTTTAATACTGCCGTTAATTTTTGGTCTGCTTGTATTTGGAATTTTGCGAGTTCTGCTGATTCTCTTAAAAGTCCATTAATCTTATTAAAAATAAGAAGAGCACCAGCACCAGTTGCAAGCTTTTTCACTGTGTCGTTTAATTTTTTAATTCCAGTTGCTGCCTGCAAAGTATCGGCATTAATTTTTATAGTCGCATTTGCCGTATTACCTAGAGCCACTTGTATACTCCTTTAATAACTGTATTTTCACAAAATCCATTAACCCTAATGATTTTATTCTGTTAAGGTCAAGGCCACCATCACTCATTTTAATTAATACATAATAGCCCTTAATTTCTTCCTCTTTCCAGTGGTTCTCTGGCCACAGACAGTATTCGCAAGATTCACCAAATCCAGAGCAATTGTTGCATCCATCAGAAAACCACCGTTTCTCTAATTTTCCATTTTTTTTATATGGTACAAATAGCCAGTTACAAAGGTTTTTGAATTCATTTATTGTAAGGACTTTTTTTTTACTGATGTTTCAACTGCATAAGCCTTTGAAACAATCTCTTGTATACAATGACTGTAATACTTTGCTATTATAACGAACTGCTCTTCTGGATTCAATTCTTCCAGTGGGGTTTCATTTTTATCACAAAAACCCTCTGACCTTATAAATATCTTTTCCCCAAACCTCCTAAAAATATCTTTATCAATCTTTTTGTGCATCCCTGGGATTTTATCTTTATTATCCATTTTAGAAATGGCTTTTATCTCATCGCTTGTCGTTAATAGGAATTCATTTTCATAAACGAACGTCAACACCTCATCGTAATCGGGCTGTCGATAATAGATTTTACCGACAGTTTTGCCCTTTTGTAAAATCTCTGCGCAATACTCACCACCACAGATAATTCTATTTTTCTTTTTTATTTTCTTGAATATATTCAGCATCTTGTAACCTTTTTATCCCTTCTTCTAATTTTCTAGTGTTCTGGCCTTTTCTTGTCAGCGAGTACGGTACACCTTGTACCATCCCTTTCGGTTCTTTATACTTTTTCATAACTTCCCCCCTAGATTGTAGCATTATACCCAGTGCTGATTGCAGACTGAACGAATACCCTCATAGCATCTCCTGAAGCATCTTGGTACACATCAAAAGGCACGGTATAACTTATCGGGCTTTCGTCATCTTCTGCATAGTCA
>JAHJBR010000086.1 GCA_018813445.1 Microcaldota archaeon
AGCCTTATGTAAAAAAGAAGTTGTTTTGTATGCAGGCCCACATTTTTGGAACATAACTTGTGATCACATTTTAGGTGCAACGATTCAGAGCGAAACCCGCAGCCTAAACATCACTGCACCCCCAACAGATATTACATGTACATTGAAAAATCCATCAAACAACAGCGAATTTCCAGACCTTATTGGTTCAGGAATAAACGTGCAGTTTGATTGGCACCTTGAGCGCTTTAACACACCGCATAAATGTGAATTGGTTTTGAACTATCTTTCTTTCAATGCAGGTCCAGAGAACATGGACGCAGATTATTCAGTACCTGCAATAATAACTGAAGGAGAATATTTATGGAGCGTGCTTTGCTACAACAGTTCTATATTTGTTTCATGCGGTCCGAATTCCTTAGCTGTTGTAAAAGAATCCCAAGATGTTACTCTAAAGGAACCTTTAGATTCTGCAATAATTAGCTCTTCTTCACCTGTATTCAGATGGATTCCAGAACATTTCATAGTTAATCCAGAATGTAATCTGAGCCTAAGCAACGGCAACATTTATCGCTACTCTTGTGAAAACAACAAAGTATGTAGCAGTCCTTCAATCGCACTTCCTGAAGGCCCATATTCTTGGAACGTAAGCTGCAACAGTACATACGGAACCAACAACTTTAGTAAAACCAGTCAAACTAATTCTTTTTGGATAGATGCAACTAAACCCAATACAATTCTTTATGCAGAAAACAGCTCAGGGGCAGCATATACATGCAACACTCCAACCACAGACACAATAAGTGTAACCCTTTCATGTGCTGATCCAGGCGGAAGTGGATGCAGCAGCATTGAATACTGCGTTTCCCCAAATCCCGGATGCACCCCTAACACAAAATATGTTGATCCAATAGTGATCTCAACCAAAACTTTTTTCAGATATAGAAGCTACGATAAGGCAATACCTCCAAATATAGAAGCTATCCAGGAATGCATTATTAATTCAGTTTTAGACAGCACACCTCCAACTACTTCAATTTCTATGACTAATTCAGAAGGTTCATATAATGGAGTAGGGACATCTACTTCTATAGTAACCGTAACTCTTTCTTGCAATGATGCAGGAAGCGGATGTGATAAAACTTATTATTGCCTTAATGATGGTGGAGGATGCACAGAAAGAGTTTATGCGAACTCAATTCAGGTTGGAGAAGGAAACTGGGATTTAGAATTCTATAGTGTAGATAATGCAGGAATTGAAGAAGCTCACCACCACCAGCAAATAACCGTGCAGTTCCCACCCCAGCCCCATGTTCCAAGTTGCACAGGCCTATTCCAAATCTCTAATTATGGAATAGTTGGAATTGCAGGCATGCTCACTGTTCTACTCATTGCCCTTCTGTATATGGTTTCCCAATACATCCAAAGTCCTCAGCTTGAAGGCTGGGCGCGTGCAGAAATCCGAGAGCTAATAATCGCAGGAATAACCATTTCCATTATCCTAAGCGCCACAGTTTTCTCAACAGGAGCAATAACCCAAGTACTCACTGGAAAAGATCCAGTAAACCTAATCTCAGATGTGGACGGTGCATTCACTGTATTCAAAACCGCTCTTATGAATGATTATCAAGACCTTGTAAAGATTGCAAATCGCCTTGGACTGATAATTGCATACACCTATAGTGCAAGCATAGGTTCTCCAGTATACATAGCAATATTTTTTGGAAATACTACTACTCCATATATGGGCGGTTCTGCACTTATGCAACAATTAAGTGTGCTTGCAGGCAGCATCGCAAATGGGATAATGATTTATTCTGCAATGACTCTATTCATGAAATTCTTTTACTACCTTTCTTCAGATTTTATTCTTCCAATTGGTTTAGCACTGCGCTTCATTCCCTTCACAAGAAAAATAGGTGGAACAATGATAGGGCTTGCACTTGCAGGTTTATTCGTTTATCCAATAGCCATGGCCCTTGTCGCAGAACTTCATACTAATATCGCACTCACTACTCCGCTCCATTCTCAAATGACTAGCGCGGATTTTGCAAAACTTGAATTGAATCTCCCAAGCTATCTCACGATGTTCTGCACCAATGATTTCATAAGAATGTTTGTAAACATAAACGAATTTGGTTGGTGGTTCATACTTTGTACACCCATATGTTTAGCTTATGCAGCTATCGCTGCCAGTTCCTGCGCAACTGGTTATGCAGCTTGCTTTGCAACCTTTTTCTGGGCTTGCTGGCAACCATTTTATGGATCTTGCTGGCAGATAGTTGCAGGCTATTTCTATCCAGGAGTACAAACCGCATTATTCGTAACTTCCACAGTTGCAGCAATAGTTCAATCAGAGCATCTTGCAAACATTGCTGGAAGAAACCTAGATGCATTATTCGACATAATAATGGATAAATTCATTATCCCAGTAAGCAGGGCAACCGCAATCCCAGTAATGGAAGCAGTTTTAGTAGGCGGTTTAACAATAGTTGGCGCTAGAGCACTTTCTGCAGTGCTTAATGGCGAAGTGGCCATATCCGGCCTTGAGAGGTTGATATGATGAATAAACACCTCTCTATATTTCTTCTGCTTTTATTCAGCAGTATCTCCTTTGCAGCAGTTTCACCGTTGGATTGCGCATTCGATACAGTAACCACAATAAGAGATGATGCAGGAGATATAATCTCTTTAGTAATTATCCTAATGGTGTTCCTACTCACAGCAATCTACACCTATGCAACAGTATTCAATAAAGCCGAATATCTAATACTTGTAAAGGACGAATTTTTTCATTTAGGAATCTCAGTAATGATGCTTCTTTTCTTTGGGGTCGCAATGACCATGGGATGCACTTTAATTTCCGAGGTTTTTTCAAGCGCATATTCCCAACTAGAAACACCAGAATTATCCGATCCATGCAATCCAGGAGCAGGAACAGCAACTGTACAATCGCTTTCCTCCTGTTACATAGGGATGATGGAAAGAGATGGTGAAAGAATAATCCAAGCATATACAAACGCAAATATCCGCCTTCAGATTGAAGCTTCAGGATACATAAACTATTTTGGTTTAATGCAAGGCAGCATTTTCGCACCCTACGCACATTTACGTGCATATGCGATGTTCATAGATACTCTAAACAATATGTTTGCTGTTCCAGCTTACATAAGCATAAAAGCCCAAAGCATTTTCATCCGGTTTTTCCTTGGAGATGAATTTGGAGGTAGATCCACGATACTTGAATTCCTTCTTCCAGGAGCATTCGTACTAAGATTTTTCCCACCTACCCGCCAAGCAGGAAACATGATTATTGCGTTTGCAAGCGGAATCTACCTAATCGTTCCTGTTTTTGTAGCCCTTAATGGAATGACATATGCTTTCATATTTACAGAAGCAGACAAACTGAGCTATTCATTCCTTGCAAACGATCTTGTGCTTACTGGGGGAGTTTATAATTCAGGAGACCTTGCTTTATCCTCCACAACCACCTTGCTAGAAGTCGCAAGATTATATCCTCAAGCATTCCTGCTTCCGAATCTTTTAATAGTGGTGCTTGTTACATTCATCTCATCAATGAATAAGGCGCTTAAGGTGCTCACATGAAAAAAGCATTGTTACTTGCATTCATTCTGTTTTCTGTTTCAATTGCCGCAGACATTACTGGTTTGGTTGGCGAAGCAGAAACAGGCACAGGAGGTTTAAGTGCAGCAAGCCCAATATACCAAACAGGAATTGTGCGTGATTGGCAAGCACTATCCTTTATTCTTGCAATAATCACTGTATTCCTGATTGCGCTTGCGCGAATGGTTGCTGATCCACTTAATTCTCCAGAACTAAAAGCATGGGCAAACGCAGAGCTTGCACAGGCATTTGCAACAGTAATAATAGTAATCACTGCAATAACTGTAATTGAAATCATAGATACAGTAATTCTTGTGGAAGTGAACCAGTCTCCAGGAAGTCCAGTACATTGCGATGTAACTGATTTCTGCCTTCAAAACGTCTCAAACACATATATAGATGGGCTTGTGGATCTTGCAAAAGCAGGCGCCCGTGAATCATTTACCCAAAGTGTGGCAGCTGCGCGCTCAGCAAGCCAAAGAACCACTGTAAGCTGCTCTAACTTCATTTGGCCCCCTTGCTTATGGAGCTATATTGGCTGGCCTTCAAACCCACACATGATCCTAGACAGTGAAAGATACAATCAAGAGCTAGAGCATTATAGTCCAATAATCACCAGTTTGGTAATCCAAAAATTCTTTGTTGAATATATTGCTTTTCTTGCGGGTCCAGTGCTTCTTCTTGTGGGCATAGTTGCAAGAAGCTTTTTCATAACCCGAAGAATTGGAGGGCTCATGATTGCTGCTGCATTAGGTGTAATGGTGGTTTTCCCAATGATGTATTTATGGAATATGATTACTCTAAATGTAACAATCTATGGAGACAAACTATTCGAAAATGAAAATGAAGGTTGCCCAAAAGAATGTGCATTAACTGCGCCAAGAAACATAACTGCTGGATTTGATTGTACAACATATCCAAATTGCCCATATTTATGTAGAGAACGCCCATATCCATATTACATGATGAATTGCGCGGATTCAGCAGTGGAATTAGCATGCATGGCTGTTCCTGATGAATGCAAAATCACCCGTTATCCAGTTGATAAAACAAATTGCGACGAATGTCCTGAGGAATGCAGAATCCAAGTCCCTATGGAAGATGATTGCACAACATGTTTCTTTAATGGAAAT
>JAHJBR010000087.1 GCA_018813445.1 Microcaldota archaeon
CGAGCGCAGGCACCCCTTCTTCCAAAGTTACGGGGCCAATATTCCGAGTTCCCTTGCTTGGGTTTTCCTGCCACACCTTGGTCTTTTCAACCAGGGGCACTTGTACTAGTTCTAGGTACGGACATATACGATCGTTCACATTTTCCTTTTCATGGATCCCGAGATTCAGGAAACTTACGCGTTCCTACAATTCACCCTTTTCTCCTCACAATGAGACTCCAAGGATTTCTTGTAGTTGGACTATTTCTAGCTTTCCCTATCTTAAAATGTCAGAAAATGCGCATGCTTTGCAGCGCCTACGTATATGGTGCAAGAATATTAACTTGCTTCCCTTTCGTTCATTTGGTATTACCGATGAACTTAGGATCGACTAACCCTCAGCTGACGAACATGGCTGAGGAAACCGTGCCCTATCCGGTGTCCAGGATTCCCACCTGGATATGCTGCTACTAACGCCAGGATATTCGTATCAGGCCGCTCCACACGACGTCACCGCCGTGCTTCTGTGCAACCCGATCGCCTCCATACTCAATGAGCTTTCGCTCTGGTAAGATATCGGAAACTGACTTTAGTCCCGTGAATCTTGGGAATCTGCATTCTAGACTGGTCCGCTATTACGCGTTGTTTAGAGGGTGGCTGCTTCTAAGCCTACCTCCCAGCTGTTTTTGAATAGAGACTCCTTTACGATTAACACTTAGTCAGTATTTAGGGTCCTTAATCTCACGTACGGTCGTTCCCGCAAGGGCTTACAGGCTTACCCCGTAAAACCCGACTGCCCACGTCTACGAAGATATAAGATTCGGAGTTTGAGAACCGAGCGACATCTTTCGATGCCGTTCTCAGTAATCAGTAACTCTACCCCTATATCGTTCTCAATGGACGCTGTCCTAAGAGACATTTCTGAAGGAACCCGCTATCGCCGAGTTCGATTGGACTATCACCCCTATGCTTAGGTCACCCGAGCGGAATATACCAGCACCGGTTGAAGGCCTCCATCAGCTGTCAAGCTGACTTCGCCTTGCCCAAGCATAGCTCACATCGGCTTCGGGTCTGACAAGAGTGACTGAACCCATTTTCATAGGTCGCACCTCATTACTTGCGTGCACTTGCTTTCGCTTCAACTTTCGTTTCGCCACGCTCGCCAACTCCCTGGCTCTTGCTTCAAGAAGAACGCTAGAACACTGGTTAAGACGCTTTGCGCTTATCCTCTCGAATAAGCACTTGGGCGCCCCTAAAACCCTTTTGTGCCCTAGCTTGTTGTCACTGCATAATTTCAGGTCTTTGAACCCTCCTTTTCGGAGAACTTTTCAACTTTCTCTCGCGATACTTATACGCTATCGGTCTGGAAAACATATTTAGACTTACCGGTTGATACCGGCATATTCACATCCCCTATCCGGGGGATGCTACTCTTCTTGCATCACTCCACTTCCCTTCGCATACGGGGTTGTCACCCGCTATGACAGAGCATTCCAGCTCATTTCTGCTCGAGTTATGGATATTCCGCACCACATCTTCCCTATTTTGTAGGGTATTCAGTTTGGTCTTCCTGGCGTTCAGTCGCCCTTACTAGCCAGATGCCTGTTGGTTTCTTTTCGTCCCCTTACTAAGATGCTTCATTTCAGGGGCTTTTTACACACCTTTATTCAAGGTGGGCACAGCCATACTTTCGGATCAACGCTTGCGTGCAGCTACCCGAAAATTTTCGCAGCTTACCACGTGGCCCTGCTTTTTCCAGCCTAGTCATCCACTATGCAGCTTTTAGCAACATATCTTTCTGTTTAAACTTCTGTTAAACTCACTATTAAACTTCCAAATGGTTACGATTATTGAAAATTGGAATTTTCAATACCACGAAATTTTTGCAAATTTCATGTAAACCATTCTTATCGTTTGCCTCACTTCACACTCATGAGTTCTTATACTTCGACGCCAAGACTCGAATAACAAACATTGCTGTTTATTATTTTCATGCTTAGTGCCAATTGAACGAAGAATTCTGCTAGGCAGAAAACTCCGCGCAAAATAAGTCTCATCCTTCCCCATCTAAAGGAAGTACCAGCACCATCCAGCTTTTCTGCAAGGATTAAACTGACTTCAGTTTTATTTAATAAAACCTCATTAGTAGCCTAGTATATGGGAATACGTATTTATAAAGCTATCGACGGTTTTTTACGCGGAAGTGCAGGAAATGAAACTATACTCTTTTTGCAGCCCTCCTTAAAACAGCCAATGCTAGTTCTGCAAAATCCAAAATCTAATCATACTATGAATTTATTAATTCTTTTTTTGTCATTTGTTTTATGCCAAAATACGAAATAAAGATAATAAAATCAGGAAGAGAATTCCTGAAGATAGGAACCGCAAAAGAATTCATGGATTACATCAACCCCTTTGTAGAAGATAAAACCTACATCCTAATGGAAAACCCCATATCCTTGAAAGAAGAAAAACAGTGGTTCAAGAACGAAATCAAATCCTTGGATTCAGGAATTGTACTCAAACTAATTTTACTTGCTGATGGAAAACTCGCAGGAATCTCAGAAGGAAGAAAAGGAACCCTGAAAAACAAATACAATGTAACTTTCGGCCTTTCAGTCTCCAAACAGCACAGAGGAAAAGGTTTTGGAAAAAAACTCCTTATCAGGTGCATTCAAGAATCCAAAAAATACTTCAAGCCCAGAAAAATGTGGATAGAATACATAAGCGGAAACGAAGTTGCGAAAAACCTCTATGAATCAGTGGGCTTTGTGGAAGTCGCAACCCTGAAAGAATATGTAAATCATTTTGGAAAATGGCTAGATAGAGTGATTATGGAATATCGCGGATAAAATCCTAAATCATTTTATATTATTACAGATTAATAATATGGGGAGAAAATGAATACCACACAAACTGCTCAAAATGGATGCAAACCATTGAAAGTATATGACTCTTCTGGTAAACCAGCCAATATGTGCCCAGGAAAAAAACCCGATTGTCCAAACAGAGATTGGTCTCGCGGATTGACTTTTGGTTGCAAAAAACCTTTAGTTGAAAAAAAGCCCAAATAATTTAATTTGCTGATTTTATGACATTCGTTTTCCCTAGAGTTTGCCCTTATATAAAAGGCCCACTTAACGATCCATTCTGCACATTTACCTCAAAACATAAAAGAAGAGCACCATGCAGATTCAGCGATCCATTTTATCCGTCCAAAATTAATGGTCGCCCAAAATGCATTCATCCAAAAGGAATTATCGGCACCTATTCCTTTGCAGTAAGATGCGAGCATTCCAGAGCATCAAAATCCAGCAACGTTAGATCAATACATTTCTGCAATTCAAAAAATCCATGCACTCATCAGAATCCAAAAAATTTACTAGTTCTAAAAGTGAATATCTGCAGCAACCCTTTCAGTCGTTTCACTCCTCTAATTTCCGAATAATTCTTTACATTGAAAGTGTGTGCAAATTCATTTAAACGTGTATATACATTATACTACTGATTCAATGGCTAACACTATATTATGTGCACATATGTACCGAATGGATTTCGCCGCAGGAAATTCTGTCCATGGCTGCCACAAAAAAGATGCAAAATGCAGATTCAGCAAAAACGCAACTGCACCCTTGCCTGGATTTGATAAGGGCGGACCAAACAAAGTAACTGTTCTCATATGTACAGATGCATCCAAAACTTTTGAACCTGAAGGAGAAGAGAAAAAAAAGAAATGTAAATTCGTAAAAGAATTAGAAGGAAAAACAGTCTGCCTAAAAAACCAGCCAATGGGTGGAGTCTCTGATTCAGACTGCCTTTTCAGCAGAATTTTTATCCCAGTTCAAATAAACGGAGACACAATCAGTTGCAAAACCTGCGCCAATCAATTCTCATCATACGAACCTTTAATGAGCGCACTCATGTAAAGCCATGATTTTTAAAGTTTCCATCCCTATTCCTCTCATATGGTCAAACACAAGATGATGCCTATTCCACACGCATCAATAGGCGAAGTGCTCGGACTCCTAGAAGTTATATATTCATACGGCAGCCAGGCTAAAATTTCATTCCTAAATGAAGAGCTTCGCCTCCCAATAGACCAATTAGGAGACATATTAGATATGGCTGAACTTTTCGATTTGGTAAAGATAAAGGAAGGAGTAGCATCACTTACAATTTACGGAGAAGCCCTAAGCCTGGGAACAATAGATGATAAGAAACGCATGTTAAGAAGAAAAATCCCTTCAGTAGAACCATTCAAAACCGCAATCACAATAATGAAAAAGAAAGGCCAAATAAAAGAAGCTGAAATGTTTTCAAAGCTGAAAGAAAAATTCACCATTGAAGACAAAACCGCATTCCACAAACTATTCATAGGTTGGGGCACATACACTGATATTTTCGAATACGATGGTGAAGAAGGCCTATTCAAAACCCCAGAACCAGAACCTCCTAAAAATATTTAGACAATCTTATATTACCAATCAGGAATTTTTTTAATTATCTTAAGTAATTAGAGAAACAATTTCATCAACATAATCTTGGAATTTCCTATCTCTAATATTCCTGGGCCTTTCCAACTCAATAATCATGTCTGCTTTTACGTGCCCAGGTCTTTGACTAAGCACAATCACCCTATCTCCCATAAAAACTGCTTCCTGCACATTATGTGTTACAAGCATCAGCACATCTGGCTTCAGCTTCCTGCTATGATAAAATCTCAAGATTTCACTTTGCAGGTTTCTTGCAGTTAACTGATCCAAAGAACTGAAGGGCTCATCCATTACTAAGATATCTGGTTCCCTGCAAAGCGCACGCGCAATCCCTACCCTTTGCTTCATTCCACTGCTCATATCTCTTGGATAGTTCTCTTCAAAACCTTCCATACCCACAACATCCAAATACTTTCTGATCATTTCTGCTCTTTCATTTTCTGGTTTATCCAAAAGCCCAAGCTCTATATTTTCAACAACATTTTTCCAAGGAAGCAAAGCAAAATTCTGGAAAACCATCATTATTTTCGGATCAGGTCCAAGAAGCGGTTTTCCTTGTAAAAATATTTGTCCGGATGTAGGCTTTTCCAAACCAGCAATCATCCTAATCAATGTAGTTTTTCCACATCCAGAAGGCCCAACTATTGCCACGGATTCCCTTTTGTTTATCTTTAAGTTTATATCCTGGAGCGCAAAAGTAGTTTTGCTCTCAACGACGTATTCTTTGGATACATTTTGGAGCCTGAGTTCAACCATTGCAATCCCTTAAAGCTTATACTTGTAACTTTCCTTTATTAATGGCTTCCAAAAAAACATATTGGTTAAAAGAACCAATAAAGTTATTCCTGAAACAGCCACTATTACTCCATCCATATTCCCTGCATAGGTGGAAATAGAAAGCAAATTCCCTAATCCATTCATCAGATAGGGTTGTCCATCTGAACCAATTATAAATTCTGAAATTATAGAAGCGTTCCAACCGCCCCCAATGGCTTCCAATCCTCCAACAAAAACCGCAGGAAGTATTGCAGGAATCATAATCTGTTTAAGCCTGTTAAATGTCCCCAGCCTAAGCAATTTAGAAATGTCCATCAAATCATCAGGAACAGTTTGAACTGCCCTTATAAGATTAAAAAGAAGATACCACTGCATACCCGTAATCACAAGCAGCACAGAAGCAATCTCAAGCCCAACCCATCCACCTATGGAATTCACTACCAAAACCACCAAAACTGGGAAAAGAGAAACAGCAGGAATAGATTGCCCTAAATCAAACAAAGGCATAAGAACACTCATTGCTTTTTTGTTTCTTGCAAGGAAAAGTGCAACAAGAGAGGTCCAAGTAAGCGCGATCACAAACGCAATAAATATTCTCATTATTGATGAAACTGCAAAAACAACTATTTTATAATCCTCAAGAAGATAAGGGGCCTTTACAAAAAGGAAAAAAAGAAACACAAAAAGAACAAACAAAGTCATCATATATGGCATCACACTGCTTGTTTTCTCAAAAGAAGTGGAATATTTAGGACTTATGGAAAGATACTCAAGCAAATTCTCTGTGCTTTTTTGCATTCTTTCAAATATTGCACAAAGCTTTGCATATGCAGAGTCCAAAACATCATCCAACAGACTATTCTCTTTTTTCTCTTCCCCAGTAACTGGTTGAAGAGTATAATTTTTAGCTTTGCGCAAAAGAGGCTGCCAAAAGAAAATATTCATTCCCACAACCACTAAAGTAAGAGTCGCAATTCCCAAAATAGCATTAAGAATATGAAATGAGAATGCAGATGTTGCAATAAACATTCCTAATCCTGGGAGCGCTATCCTTTCATGCCCCAATGCAAGGTATTCGGCTGCAACAAGGAAATACCATCCACCTCCCCAGCCCGCAATCGATCCAGAAACAAATTGCGGAAAAGTAGTTGGCAAAACCACATGCGTAAGATATCTAAATCCTTTTAATCCAGTCATTCTTGCTAAATCCCTTATTTCGCTTGTAAGCGAAGCCCCACTCTCCACAACTGCAAATATTATAGACCAAGTCATGGAAGTAAATATAAGAAATATGGAAGCAAGCTCTTGTCCTATGATTCCCCCTGGAAAAGTAGCCACAAAGAAAATTATTGCAAAAGGGAAAAAACCAAGAATTGGCACTGCCTGCAGAACATCCAAAACCGGAAACACCAATTCATATGCTTTTTTACTATGAAGGATCAATATCCCAAATGCAAAAGAAAATACTATAGATATAATGTATGCAGCACCCATTCTCAAAAAACTTCTCAACGCATAATACGGAAGAAGCAGCGCATCCGCTCCCATGAGCAGGAACGCACTTCCTGCTATTATTGCGAGTAAAAGTGCAAAAATCCATGCGCGCATGTTTTAAAGAGGCTCCTTAATCTTTATAAACTCTTCCGGACGCGTTCATTCTGCACGACTTTATAATTATTTCAGAATATATCTACTTGTGGGATTATGCTAGAAAAAGAATTAGTAGTACTTACTGCTTTCGGAAAAGACAAAACAGGCCTTGTCGCAGGAATCACTAAAATATTAGCAGAAAATAAAGTAAATATAGAAGATCTTTCCCAAACAATTATGCAGGACATGTTTGCAATGCTCATGCTTTTGGATATTTCAGAATCAGGAATAGACTTTGAAACATTACAGAAAAAATTAGATGAAGAAGGAAACAAACTCGGTTTGCAAGTGAAAATTCAGCACAAAAATATTTTCGAAAGCATGCATAGGGTGTAATCTAATTATTTAGGTAGTATAAATGAGATTCTCCATTGAAGAAATCCTTGAAACAATAAACATGGTAAGCAAAGAAAACCTAGACATACGAGCAGTAACCATGGGAATCAACTTACAAGATTGCGCATCCCCTTATCCAGAAGAGCTTTGCACCAATATTCGGGAAAAAATATATTCAGTTGCAAAAAACCTTGTTCCAGAAGCTGAAAAACTAGAAAGAAAATATGGAATCCCAATAGTCAATAAACGCATCTCATTAACTCCAATTTCAACAGTAATTGCCCCCGCCGTGCGCGGCCTGGAAAAAGAACATGCAATCGACATTGCAGTAAAAGTTGCAAAAACTTTAGACTCAATAGGTGCAGACCTGAAATTCGATTTGATTGGAGGATATTCCGCAATGGTGCAGAGAAACATTTCCTATTCTGATGAAGTACTTATAGAATCTCTTCCCCGCGCGCTTTCAGAAACCAAAAGAGTATGTTCTTCGATAAATGTAGGAACAACCATTTCAGGAATAAATCTAGATGCAATAAACCTAATCGCAAAAAAACTGAAGGAAACTGCAGAGGCAACAAAAATTCAGAAAGGATTTGGATGCGCAAAATTCGTAGTCTTGTGCAACGCACCTGAGGATATTCCTTTTGTTGCAGGAGCATTTCACGGGTACAGTGGAGGAGAAAGCACAATAAATATAGGAATTTCTGGTCCAGGAGTCGTAAAAACAGCAGTGCAATCTCTCAAGCAAGGAGCAACTGTTGTGGAAGTTGCAGAATGCATAAAACGCACAACATTCAAAATCACGCGCGCAGGAGAATTGATCGGAAAAGAAATAGCGAAAAACCTGAATACATCAATGGGGGCAGTGGATCTTTCCCTAGCACCCACTCCTAAAACCACTGATTCAGTTGCTGAGATTCTAGAAGAAATAGGTTTAGAGCAAACAGGTGCGCATGGAAGCACAGCTGTTCTTTATCTTCTCACAAATGCAGTGAAAACCGGAGGCGCAATGGCCACAAGCAGAGTGGGCGGTTACTCAGGCGCATTCATTCCAGTAAGCGAAGATACAAAAATGAATGAAGCAGTGAAATGCGGCGCACTTTCAATTGATAAATTGGAAGCAATGACTGCTGTTTGCTCTTTGGGTTTAGATATGATTGCAATTCCAGGAGATACTGAATGGGAAGTAATAGCTGCAATAATGGCTGATGAAATGGCCATAGGAGTAATGAACAACAAATGCACAGGTGTACGTTTAATCCCTGTTCCTGAAGGAAAAGAAGGACAAGATGTTGATTTCGGCGGCTTGTTTGGAAAAGCAACCATAATTCGTTTGAATAAAAAAAGCCCTGCAAAATTCGTAAGAAGAGGAGGAAGGATTCCAGCACCTTTACATAGTATAAGGAACTAATCTTAGAAATTTCCATTGTCGCAGTTTATAAACTAACATTATTTATAAATATTCTCACACAATTAATTATAGAACTTCTTAAAAGTGATGCTCATGGCTTTAGCTGGAAAAACAACTCCGGGTGTTTCAAGTGGTGGCTCTAATAAAGCCGCTATTCCAACTCCAAAAAATATCGCTCCTAATAGTTTAATCGTGGTTCCAACTGCTCCTTACAGAAGATACGCTGGTCCTTTGATCGCAAAATTAGAAAAATACAAAGCGCTTGTAGATTCAAAAAAACTAGATGATCCGCTTGCAAAAAAGCTTTTTGGAGGAGAACTTCTAATTGGCCCTCCAGGAACGAGTAAAACCCATTTTGCAAAATACATTGCACAAGAAACAGGTGCAGCATATTTCAGTGTTCCTGCATTAACTGGTCCAGAAGAAGTCACATTCCTATTCATGCAGGCAAGAGAAGCAGCTAAAAATGGGCCAGTAATAATTATGATTAATGAAATAGAATGTGTAGGAAAAAGAGAAGGCGGAATGCTTCCTCAACATCAGATGTATACTCTTTCCACTCTTCTAAGCGAACTCGAAGATCCAAGAAACATAGGAGTATTCGTTTTTTTCACAAGCAATGCACCTGAACTAATAGACCTTGCAATTCGCAGGCCTCCGCGCACAGTTGGAGAAATATTCTTTGCTCCTCCAACCTGGAAAGAAAGAAGAGAAATGTTTATAGAAGAGCTGAAATCCAGCGGAATGAAATGCCCGGATGAAGTAATAGAATACGCGCTCTCCCTTACTCCAGGATATGTTCCAGGAGATATTTTTGGAACAGCCCAGAAAATGATTGAATCAGCAATCTTCCATAAAAGAAATCATTTTGAAAAACAGGATGTGGATTTTGCAAAAGAGCTTGTGAAGCCTTCCGCAATGCGCGACCTTCCTTGGGTAGAACCTCAAATAAGAATGCAACACTTAACTGGAAATTATATCCTTTCTGCAAAGGATATGCTCACTCGCTTGGGAACAAGAATAGACAATGGAATGCGCCTAATCATTTATGGTCCAACTGGATGCGGAAAGACCAGCATATGCGAAGCCCTTGCAGGAGAATTCGGATATAACTTAGTAATCTTTGATGCTTCAGACATAGTCACAAAATGGGTGGGTGAACCAGGAAAGATAATAGGTAGAATCCTAGATCATTCCAAAACATTCGCCCCTTGCGTAATCGTAATTGATCAGTCAGAAGGAGTTATTGCCCCTGAAAATCCATATTCTTCTGAATGGAC
>JAHJBR010000088.1 GCA_018813445.1 Microcaldota archaeon
ATGAATATTCTTGTGAAAAACCTCAAATTCGTTTTCGAACCAAAATCCGTGGCAATAATTGGAGCCAGCAATAATCCTGATAAATTAGGAAGTGTGGTTTTGAAAAATTTCACTGAAGGCGGCTTTTCAGGAAAGATATTTCCTGTGAACCCAAAATACAAAAGCCTTCTTGGACTCAAATGCCATTCCTCTGTTCTAAAAATAAAGGAAAAAGTGGATGCTGCAATAATCGCTACTCCTGCGCAAACAACCCTTCAAATCCTAAAAGAATGCGGGAAAAAAGGGATCAAAGGAGTAGTTCTTCTCTCAGGCGGATTTGGAGAAGTTGGAAATATAGAATTAGAATCAAAAGTAAAACAGATATGTGAAAAGAACCAGATTGCTTTAGTTGGCCCAAACTGTCTAGGAATCCTAAATCCACAAAAACGAGTAGACAGCATATTCATGCCGTTTTACAAGTTCCAGCGCCCTGCGCCTGGATCCATTTCATTCATAACTCAGAGTGGAGGTGTGGGCAGTACTATAGTGGATTTGGCAGCAAGCTACGGAATTGGGATATCAAAATTCATTTCCTATGGCAATGGTACTGTGCTTTCTGAATATGATTATTTGGATTACTTAGAAGCAGACAAAAGCACAGAAGCAATAATCCTTTACATAGAGGGTACAAAAAACGGAAGAAAGTTTTTTGAAGCTTTGAAAAAAACCAATCGCAAAAAACCAGTAATTGTTTTGAAAGCTGGAATAGGCGAAGCAGCAGGGCAAGCAGCAAAATCCCATACAGGAAACCTTGCTGGAAACTACCTAGCATATCATGCAGCATTCAGACAATCAAAAGCAATAGAAGCAGCAAGCCTAGAGGAGCTTTTTGATTTTGTAAAAATATTCAATCAAACACTTCCTAAAGGAAAAAACATAGGTGTGATAACCAACGGAGGAGGAATAGGTGTTTTAACTGCAGATGCAATAGAAAAAGAACACCTTTTCCTTGGTAAATTGGAAAAATCAACGCTAAAAAAATTATCCAGAATACTTCCAGAATATGGAAACGTGGGCAATCCATTAGACCTTATTGCGGATGCAGGAGTAGAAAAATACAACAAAGCAATAGAAGCTTTTATGAAAGACAAAACTGTGGACGCAATATTAATTGATGTTTTATTCCAAGTACCTCCAATAGATGAACGCCTTCTTAAGATCTTAATTCGTGCCTCAGATGATAGAAGAAAGCCAATAGCAGTTGTTGCAATGGGTGGATCACATACAGAAAGACAAAGAAAAATGCTTGAAAGCAATGGCGTTCCAACCTATAATGATCCTTATTCGGCAGTAAAGGCAATGAAAAAACTTATGGAATATGCACAATATAGAAAAGACCTATAATTACCTTTTCTTTAAAACCAAGAACAGATGATCCTAATCATAAGGTTCTAACGCAATCTCCTGTAAAATCTCAAAATATGGTTCAAGCTTTTTCTTCACTTCTTCAAAAACCTTTTCCGGGGCTTTCAAAACATCTATACTCTGACTCTTCACACAGAAATAAGCCACTCCATCTTTTTTCAAAAACTTCTCAGAATTCATAATTAAAATATCATCCTGGTCAGGCTGCGCAACATCCTGATAGATAACATCCACTTCCCCCACTTCTTCATAATCATCAGGTTTTCTCGCATCTCCTAAAATCGGAATTAGATTCTCTCTTTTCTCAGAAAGTGCAAGAAGCTGGTTCATGCTTGTTGCTGAAATTTCCACACAAAACACAGTGCCTTCTTCCCCAACTATATCTGAAACATGGGAAGGAGTAGTTCCAGTACTTGCACCTAAATAAAGAACTTCACTTCCATCTTTAATTGCAAGCTCCTTCAAACCTTTTCTTATTGCTCCTGCTAGTTTGCTTCTATATGGGTCCCATTCCCTATATTCTACATCATCAATAATCCGTAGTTTTTCCCCATAGACCCTGCTTCCTTTTGCAAAATTTCTAGTGGCTAACTTCCCGTCCAAGCTGAATACGCTTTCAAACAATTTTACAACGCCCATAATTTTACCTTAGAAAATTTGTAATTAAAAGCTGGGTAAGGGAATCGAACCCCTTTATCCCGCTCTGCAGGCGGGCACATAACCAGTCTGTCAACCCAGCGATAAATATTCTCAGTTTAATTAAACTAAAAATCATCCATTATTTAGGAAGATAGTCTATTTATCCTTAAAACGGTTTTAAAACACTCTTATTGCCTGTTTAAAAATATTTCCGCACTCAATTTATATTCTCTCCATATTAAAATGGGCTCGTAGCTCAGCTTGGCCAGAGCGGCGGACTTTTACTGTTTCCGGTTTCGGGTTTCCCGTTTCCGAGGCGGACGAAATCCGTAGGTCAAGGGTTCAAATGTCAGCCAGTTTTCCGAAACTGGGACTGAAATTCCCTTCGAGCCCGTTTTTCAAAATCCAGAATAGGGATTTTTAACTTTTATTTATCCCATATATGTAAGGGCCCGTAGCGCAGCCTGGATAGCGCGGCAGCCTTCTAACCTTTTTCTTTCTTTAGAAAAGAAAGAAAAACCTTAACGAAAAAGAAAGAAAAAGGATTCATCAGCAAAAAGAAGGGTTTCTTTTTGAGTGAAGAGAGCTGTAGGTCCTGGGTTCAAATGTCTCTGGTTTTTAGAAACCAGAAACTGAATTTCCCAGCGGGCCCGTATATTTTTATTGTCCAGTGCAAACGTTCTCAGAACAATTTTTTGGGTTGTCCATAAAATCCCTGCACTCCTCGCTCATATCAACGGGATTCACAAGTGGGCAATGGACGGTAGAACCATCAACTATTCTGTACATGCTTCCAGCGCCGGGAAGAGAGCTCACCACATAGTAATATCCTTCACAGATGAATGCTTCTTCTACATTCGG
>JAHJBR010000089.1 GCA_018813445.1 Microcaldota archaeon
AGCGGTGCATGCACTGTGCTGGGGGTTTTGAAATCCGCAGCTGAATTAAAGCTCCCCATAAAGATTTTGGGAATAATACCTTTGGCTGAAAATCTTCCTTCTGGGACTGCAAGCAGGCCAGGAGATATAATCAAAATGTATTCTGGAAAAACAGTGGAGATATTGAATACGGATGCAGAAGGAAGAATAATTTTAGGAGATGCACTTGCATATGCTGCAGAGA
Source organism: Microcaldota archaeon (assembly GCA_018813445.1). Classification (GTDB taxonomy): domain Archaea; phylum Micrarchaeota; class Micrarchaeia; order Anstonellales; family Bilamarchaeaceae; genus JAHJBR01. The sequence goes on from JAHJBR010000089.1 coordinate 224, forward strand.
AAAAACCCGAAGCGATAATTGATGCAGCAACTCTTACTGGTGCGATAATAGTGTGCCTTGGAAGACATGCTGCCGGCTTGTTCTCCAATGATGATAGGCTTGCAGGTGCGATAAAGAATGCAGGGAAAAAGACTTTTGAACGGGTTTGGGAATTCCCGGTTTGGAAAGAGTATTCAGATATGATGAAGGGGGATTTTGCTGACCTGAAGAATGTAAGCGGACTAGGCGAGGCAGGAAGCATTACCGCTGCTGCATTTTTGAAGGAGTTTGTGGGAGAAACAAAATGGGCGCATTTGGATATTGCAGGAGTGGAATGGGCAGGGAGCAAGCATCCTTTGATTGAAAAGGGGGCAACTGGCACTGGAACTAGATTGATTACTCAAACACTGATTGAATTGAGCAGAAAATAGTAGAAACACAAAATTGCGATAGATTCAACTATTGGTAAGGATATAGGATAAGCGATTTTGTGTGTATTAGAATGGAATCTAATGCTTGAATATAGAAATTCTAATGCGATTGAAAATTAATTTAGAAAAATTAGGGAGAAAAAAGAAAAAATTATGCTTTGGATTTAGGTTTTGATTTTACAATCTTAACCTTTGCAGGTGTAAGCAAAACCAATTCTGCAGTAAGCGCTGCAATATCTCCATCTATCTTCATTGCATAGCTCTTAAGCTTCTGGATGATTATGTTGCGCTTGTTGGGCTGCTTAGCAATAGGCATCATGTTTATGATTATGATGTTCTTTGATGCAAGCTCCTTTATTGCAAATTCTGCATCTCCTTCGTTCCTCAAGTCTATTTTCTTTACATAAAAATCAGCTGGAGGGTTCACTACATCTCCTTCCATTTCCAACATTTCTTCAATGTTTCCGACTTCCCTTTGTTCTTCTTTTCCCAAAAACTTGTCCAAAATTCCCATCTGATCACCAATGAAGGCGAAACTTACGCCAAGTTGTATAGAGATAATGGTTTTAATTAATAAACCTTTCCATTTATTTTCTTACCTCTCTCTTTTTATACTATTAAACAGATAAAAATCCAGTGGGAAAATGGAGCAACAAATTCAAACGGTTTTTAAGGACAGAAGTACGCTTTCTCCACATTATGTGCCTGAAGAACTGCCCCATAGGGAAAAGGAAGTTGGAGAGATAATGCAGGTGATAGCTCCTGCGATGCACAAACAAAAACCAAAAAACCTATTCATATTCGGAAAAACTGGAACTGGAAAAACATGCAGTGTGAAAAAAGCAGTGGAAAGACTAGGTGTGCAAGGTAATGGAGAAGGCGCGTTCATTACATACATTAATTGTAGGATTTATGGTTCAAGATATAGAATAATACAAAAGCTTCTAAGAGAGTTTGTTCCCGAAGTGGATAGAAGCGGGTTTGGACTTCCTTTCCTTTACGAAAAGATGCTAGACCTCATGAATTCAGGAAAGCAGCTGGTTGCAGTACTGGATGAAGTTGATATGGTGAAAGACCTTTCAGAATTGATTTATACACTTACGCGCTCAAATGATGAGGCAACCGGTGGCGGAGCATCCATTATAGGAATATCCAATAATATAAGGTTCAAGAACGAGCTTGATGCAAGAAGCAAAAGTAGTTTGTACGAAAACAACATGATTTTTGCTCCATATACTGCGCCCCAGCTCCAACAAATATTGAAACAACGAGCTTTGGTAGGGATAAATGAGGGTGGAGTGGATGAATCAGCAGTGAATCTTGCGGCTGCAATTGCTGCACATGAAAGCGGAGATGCAAGATATGCGCTAAAGCTTTTTGAAAAAGCTGCAGAAATAGCAGAGCGTAATAATATGAAAAGAGTTACTGATTCAGAAGTAGAACAGGCAAGGAAAAGCGTTGAAATTGATATTGCAGGAGAAACAATAAGCACTCTTCCGGAAAACCATAAAATAGTTTTATATTCTATTGCAAGGCTTGCGAAAAGAGGGAGCAGATATCCCAAGCTTGAAGGAGAAGGCGATGGAGAATTCCTTATTTCCGGGGAAGTTTATGAAGAATATTCAA
>JAHJBR010000090.1 GCA_018813445.1 Microcaldota archaeon
AAGCCAATAATCATTATAGGAACAACAAACATTCCAAATGAATTAGATCCTGCACTCTTACGTCCAGGCAGATTTGATAAGATAATTTACATGCCTCTTCCTGATTTAGATGCAAGGAAAGCAATATTCCAAGTACATTTAAGAAAATATTCCAAAGGAGCTGTTGACGTGATTGGAGATATTGATTATGATCTTCTTGCAAAAAAAACAGAACGATACTCGGGTGCAGATATAAAGAATATAGTGGATGAAGCGCTTAAAGCTGCTGCAAAAAAAACAGCACAATTAGGAAACACATCTTTAGATAACCTGGCAGGAATGAGGATAGTTCAGCTAACCACTGATGATCTTCTTAAAATAATAAAAAGCACCAAGCCTTCAGTGGGCCTAGCCAGCATAGAAGACTATGATAAATTCAAGATGGACTTTGAAAGAAGAACCGGTGCCCCTGAAAGAAAACAAGAGGAAAAGGAAAAAGGAATCAGATGGGAAGATGTAGCTGGTTTGGAAGGAGTGAAAGAAGCGCTTTTAGAATCAATCCAGCTTCCGTTATCCCATGAAGATTTAATGAAAGAATATGGGGTAAAACCAAGCAAAGGTATTCTTCTATATGGTCCTCCTGGATGCGGTAAAACATTAATCGCAAAAGCAGCTGCAAACGAATTAGACGCATCATTCATTTCGCTAAGCGGAGCAGAACTAATGAAAAAAGGATTTTCCCAGGCAGCCTCAGTAATAAAAGAGACATTCTTACGTGGAAGGGAAAACACACCCTCAATAATCTTTTTGGATGAAATAGAAACAGTAGCTCCTTCAAGAGACCTTTCAGGGGGAGATGTAATCGGCCAACTTCTCAATGAAATGGATGGAATAAAAGAACTGAAAGGAGTAGTGGTTATAGGAGCAACCAACAAGCCTGCAATGCTTGATTCTGCAATACTCAGGCCTGGAAGATTCGATAAGATGTTCCTTATAGCTCCTCCAAACAAGGAAGAGCGCAAACAAATATTCAAAATCAACCTAGGTGCATTTGCAGAAGGAATTGATTTAGATAAAATAGCCGAAATGACTGAAATGTTTTCTGGAGCAGACATTACATCCATAGTCCAATCTGCAAAAATGCGCCTATTAAGAAAAAAAATTAAAGGAGAAACCAAAAAAATTACTACTTCTGCATTAGTTGAAATAATCTCCAAGAGAAGGCCGTCAATCACCAGTTCAATGCTCTCTGAATACGATGCATTTAAGGAAGAATATGGAGAACGACAATAACCATCATTCCAACCCTCATTCCAATACAATTAAAAAGCCTACTCTCTATTATCTTCTATTAAATTCCAGCCGAGTAACATTCATGCGATTTATCGTTTGCTGGAAATAAAACCGATGAGAGAAATTGAGGTGAAGACATGGCAGGTTATGTAAAAAATCCGACTCCGGATGAAGTAAAAGGAAAGATTCTTGAAGCACTATCTGTAGTTAAAGATACAGGAAAGCTTAGGAAAGGCGTGAACGAAGTTACAAAAGCAATAGAAAAGAAAAGTGCCCAGCTCGTAATAGTTGCAGAAGATGTGCAGCCTGAAGAAGTAGTTATGCACATTCCAATTCTTTGCGAAGAGAAAGGAATTCCATGCGCTTTTGTTAATACTCGAAAAGAGCTCGGAACTGCAGCAGGACTTCTTGTTCCCACCTCTTCAATCGCAATAGAAAACGCAGGCGGAGGAAAGGAAGTAGTCGCTGACATAATCAAGCGATTGCCAAAGAAGTAAGGTGAATGAATGGCAGACGGCTATCACGCTGAGATTGTAGAAGTCCGCGCCAAAACCGGCGTTTACGGAGAAATCTACCAAGTACTTTGCAAAATACTTGACGGTCCGGATACTGGAAGAGTTATCCTAAGAAATATTAAAGGCCCAGTAAAGCAGGGCATGATAATAGTTCTTCTTGAAACCGAAAGGGAAGCCAAGGAGATTAAAGGAAGGTGAAACAGATGCCAACATGCTCGTTTTGCGGAGAAACCCTAAAAAAAGGTTCAGGAACTATATATGCAAAGAAAGATGGATCAGTAAGCTACTTTTGTTCAAGCAAATGCAGAAAGAATGCTCTTAATCTGAAAAGAGAAGGAAGAAGAGTGAAATGGACAAAGAGCGCAAAAGCTTTCAAATCAAAATCCTGATGTGATCTGATGGAAAGAACCCTTATCCTATTGAAACCCGATGCAATCCAAAAAGCACTCATAGGAGAAATTATTTCAAGATTTGAAAACAAAGGATTCAAAATAATTGGATTAAAAATGATTAAGATCAGTGCTGAACTTTCCAAAGAACACTACTCTCATCTGGTCTCAAAACCATTCTATGCAGACCTTGAAAAATTCATTACCCATCACCCAGTAGTTGCAATGGTGCTTGAAGGAAATGAATGTGTAGAGGTTGTAAGGGCAATGATGGGTCCAACTAATTCTAGAAAAGCAGCTCCAGGAACCATTCGCGGAGATTTAAGTTTAAGCACTTCACGCAATATAATTCATGGAAGCGATTCAAAGGAAACTGCGGAAAACGAAATAAAAAGATTCTTCAAACCAGAAGAGCTTTTTGAATACAAGTCCTGCCATATGGATTATGATTATGCCCCTGACGAATAGGTGTGCCAATGATCCTTCCACGAGAAATAATTGAAAAATCTGCACTTGTCAAGGATACTATTTCTCAGAATCAGTTTCAGCCAGCAGGAGTGGATGTTTCATTAAAGGAAGCCTATTCCTACACAAATGCTGGAAAAATAGATTTTGATAATAAGGAAAGGAAGATAAGCGATGTGCAACCAATATCCTATATTAATGAGGAAGTGAAGCTTGCTCCAGGCGCATATAAAGTAATATTCAATGAATATGTGCGTATCCCACAGGATGCAGCAGCATTCTGCTTTCCGCGCTCTTCTCTTCTTCGTTCTGGAATAACTCTTGAATGCGCAGTCTGGGACCCTGGATATGAAGGAAGGAGCGAAGCGTTACTCATAGTTTCCAATCCACATGGTGCAATCTTGAAGCGGAATGCAAAAATCGGACAAATAGTCTTTGTAAGACTTTCTGAACGCACCTCATTTTCATACGAAGGAGTTTACAAAGGGGAAAACAAATAGGTGTCTGAATGAACAACAAACTATTGGTTATTGGAGCGATCATCGTGCTCTTATCAGCAACCACTGCAGCATTCATACTCATGAATCAGGATCAAACCCCGCCTGGAATAACCAATCTTAGTTATTCAATTCTAACTGGCTCAAACCCAGTCCATGGAAATTCTGATTCAGAAATTTACATAGTTGAATTCACAGATTACCAGTGCCCCTATTGCAGCAGGCATGCAACTACAACTGTGCAAAACATAAAACAAGAATATG
>JAHJBR010000091.1 GCA_018813445.1 Microcaldota archaeon
GGAACTGGCCTAGTAGTTGCTCGTTCTAAAGATGCCACAATAACCCTTAACGAATTCACCTCCTTTACTGGACTAGCAATAGCCTATTACAACGATACCTATTCATACACAAACCGTTTTTTGAACTCAAGCGTGGTTTTTGCAAATAATGAATCAGAAAATAATCAATTTTACAATAACCTAATGAACATCAGTACTGTTGAGCTTTTACTTGATCTGTCAGAAACCCAAGCCGGCGTTTTTTCAATTGGCCATGACATTATTTTACCTGCACCTGGACCTAGCATAAGTGGCTGCAAGACCTGGGATGGAAAGAATGTGCAAGGAGGAAACCTTTGGTTAGGAGAATATAATCAGGGCTATTCCCAAACCTGCAACGACACTGATTTTGATTGCATTTGTGATCAGGATTATGAAATTGATTTAATTACTCAAATAAACACAAGCAATGAATCAGCAGTAAACGACAGTACTGCAGAAGTTCTTTGGACTCTTTCAATTATAGATCGTAATCCGCTTGCGCTTATCTCAGGTTCAGAGTATGAAGTAATCCAGCAGTTCCTAAGCACAAAAGCATTAGCAAGCAAAGCTTTGTTTGATAATAAAAGTTATGTTGCTGCAACCCAAGATCCTGCACAACTACTTCAGTTCACAGTAACTTCCTCACGTCTTCAAACCTACAACTGCACGGCATATGTAAACGATATAATTTTTGCACCTCCAACTCCATTAGAGATTAATACTAGTGAAGTAGGTTCAATTTCCTTTAACCAAGGAGAAGGCTGCTATGAAATATACACAAATTGCACTCTGCTTGAAATGATAAATCGTTCTTCAGAAACAAATTATTTCTGTGTAGATCGTACTGATCCGACTGTACATCTATCCCCGCAATTCAAACGCGGCCTAAAAACATACAATCCAGACAACGGCATCACAATAAATGCAAGCTCATTTGGAATAGAATTGAAAGTAAGCGACACTCCTTCTTTTGTTGCAGCATGCATCCTTGAAGTAAACGACAGCTCAGGTGGACGCCTTGCCTATTCCACTTTTCTTCCTCAAAACCATGGTGCAGATCAATACTGCAATTTCACTTCTGGAAAGCTTCCAAATACATCCATAAAGTTTTGGGTGCATGTGATTGATGCAGCAGGAAACATAAACTCAAATTTCCAAAGACAGATCACTCTAAACTATACTCCAGTTACTGGGTGCGATGCATGCGAAAGCATAGGTTCATTTGCCCAAAGCTCTATCCTGGTTTATCAGGATGAAGTCAAAAAAGAGTATAGAGTCATTCTTTATTCCAAAAACCAGGAATCTGGTGCACGCATTCCAGTTGCAGGCGCACCAATGCTTGTATGGTTGAGAAATTCCACTTACAAAAAGCTTTATAAAATTGTGACAACTCCTTTAGGTGAAGAAAATATTTCTTCAGCACATTTTAACTACGGTGCTTATGATGGATCTGCAATGGAATACTCCTTTATCTATTGTTGTTTCTATGATGATTGTGGATTTGAGCTTTGTTTAAATGCAACTGGAGTGGATTCTGGTTATTTGCAAGGTCATAATATATACAGTATTTATGACGTTCCTAATGCGCCCCCTGATCAGCCTGAGGTAACTATGGATGAAGAATACATTTTACCTGCATTGTACAAAATCCAAGTAAATCCTCCAGCAGAACTAGAAGGTTTTGCGCGTAATTTATGCGTTTTAGTAACAATTCTTTTTGGCCTTCTAATTACTTCTTTATACTATACAGGAAGAAACCCATTCGGATTCTTTGATTTTTCTCACTTAAGGCCAGGAAGGCATATCACCTATGCACCTAGAGGAATGCAAGTTGGAATGAAGCTTTCCGGACAAATGGTGGCAAATAAGATAAAGAGCGCGGCATCTAAAGTTGCATCGAAGTACGGAAAACATAAGGCAGCTAAAGAAGAAAAAGCAGGAGAAATAATGAAGGCGGCTAAAGAAGGCAAAACAGACAAAGTCATGGAATTAACTGGTTTGAAAGACAAAGCAGAAGCAACAAAAGCAATTAGTGCTCTTACAAAAGGAAGCGATAAGGAAAAAGCAGCAACCCTAGGTGCGCTAACCAAATCTGCAATGGGAGGTGGGTTTGTTCGTCTTATGTTTAGGGATATGAGAAATGCAATAAGAAAACCATTCACAAATATCCAACCTCTTAAAAGTATGAAAGATAATGTAACCACATTATTTACTGGGAAAAAAGAGGTTGACGGAAAACTTACCGGGCCTGGAAGAATGGATGCCGTGCTTGCAATTTTAAGTCCAGGTTCGGTTTCAGCAAGTGATGTTTACAAAGAAGGCGCAGAAGGGGTTTCACAAGGCACAAGCAAACAGAAATTTGGACAACAATTCAGCGAACCTTGGCTTATGAGGATGGGACTAGCCATGGGAGGAGGCGCATTGTCTATAGGCGAAGTTATAAAATCAATTTCTATATTTGCAAAAACATTCAAGGACTACAAAAAAGATGGAAAACCAATATTAGGTTTATTTGTTGCACTGTTTGCTTCTCTTGGCCATATAACTGGTTTAGGGAAGATAGTACAAGGCGGGCGACTCACTGCTAAGATGTTAGGATCTTCTAAACTTGAACTTGGATTCGACAGCCAACGTTCTACATTATATAGTGCAGCGTCCTACAAAGCTAATGAATTGGAAAAAGAACTTAATGTCATTACCGGGGGTGATAGAGCAAAAACACAACAGTTATTATTAGGAATCCAATCTTTAATCGCAGAAGGAAAAGATCTTAAACCCAAGGAATTAGAAGCAAAAGTAAACGATTTAATTAAAAGTATGAGTTTTGAGCCAAAAATAGTTGCACAAATATTAAAAGAACTTAAAAAACAAGGACCTATGGGTAGCCACCAGTTTAACGAAAACATTGCCAATGCGCTTAAGTTCAATAAACAAGGTATGCCCCACGATGCACTCAAAACTGTTTTAATTGAACATTATGGTAAGGAAGAGGCTCAAAAAATCCTTGATGCCATTACCATGGCATTTGAGAAGCAAACAGATAACCTTATTACAAGCATGGAAAATCAGTTCGAGCTCGTCAAGCTTGATATATCCAACTTAGAAACAGTTCTGGCGTCAGTGCCTTATATCACTACCCCTAATACAGATATTAGCTTACCTGGTTCAACTGGTTTTTATCTCGATTACGAATCCTACTTAGATGCAAGAATGCCTAATAACATTACAACTGCCTTATTTGGAGGAAAAGAAGAC
>JAHJBR010000092.1 GCA_018813445.1 Microcaldota archaeon
CGATCTAGGCATATTCTTAGACAGTATCGGGAAACCGATCATCTCAGAGCTAAAAAAATATTACGAAGTGATTGAGGATTTGGATTTCAGGAAAGCATCAGTAGTGGATGGAAAAGTATTTTTTGGGGATTTTGATTCATCTCAACTAGATGGATACTTATGGTTCTCGTTTATGCATAAGGATTCAGACAGCCACGATATGCTAATTCTAGAACAACTTGAAAAAACGATTCCTGTAATTAATCCTACTAAAGGCCTAAAGATCGGTTTGGATAAGTTCAAGACTTTAAGTTTCCTCAAAGCAAATGGAATTCCAGTTCCAGAATTTGCACTTATAGAAAGCGGAGATGAGGAAAACGCAAGAAAAATAATAAAAGAATGGGGTTCAGTGCTTGCGAAACCAAGATATGGTGGATTTGGAATAGGAATATTCAAGGCAGATGATGCAGATGAACTTCTAGATCTTATGGATTTTGCAGAATTGGATTGCGTATATGTTGAAAGATTCTATGAAAACAATATGGATGACTGGTGCGGAGTGAACGTAGTTGGAGGAAAGGTATTATATGGATATGGAAAAGAAACCAGCAAAATAAAAGGATACAAGGTATTTGATAGGAAAGCAGAAGGTGGAAAAATGATTTTGCGTCCACCTAACCCAGAACAACAAAAAATCGCATTGGAAACTGCTAAAAAAACCGGAATGGATTTCTTTGGAGTGGATATAATAAAGGCAAAAAAAGATGGAAGATATCTGGTTGTTGATATGAACACTTTTCCTGGAGTTTATCCAGAAATGATGGATCCAAACGAAATTGCAAATGAGTTTGCTAGGATGGTGAAGTTAAGATTAGGTTGAATAGAATGAAGAAAAACGTAACATTTGGATTGGAAGTAGAATTCATATTGTTAGATGAAGCTGGCCATGTATCCAATTCAGCAGATATATTATTGAAAAAATGCAGTACTAAAAAAATTGGATATTATCTTAGGCCTGAAGCCAGTAAATGTATGGTTGAGGTTGGTGCCACGCCAAAACCAAGTGTTAGGCATACTGCAAAAGGCTTTTTGAAAAATTTGAAAAAAATTCATAACGAAGCAAGAAAACTTGGCCTTTGGTTATATCCTTTGGCCACCTATCCTGGAAAAGCACATTCTGTTATTAGGCATAAACCATGGTATGAAATGCAAACTAGTGTGCTTGGTAAAGAATGGGACTCTTTTATAGGAAAAATGTGTGGTTTCCATTTTCACAGTGCACTTCCAAAAGGAGTAATGGATCTTTCTAAAGGTATTCTAAAACCTCATCACCGTTCCAAGGCCGCGAAACTGATGGTTGAACAATACAACTTTTTAATTGCTGCTGATCCAGCAGCCATAACCATTATGCAATCTTCTCCTTTTTTTGAAGGTAAGCTTCATGGGAAAGATAGTAGGATTGCGCTTTATCGAGATATGAACTTTCCGCAATTAGGTATAACTGGAATATATAATAAACACAAAATACTGGGAAGACTTCCAAAATATGCGCACAATGCATATGATATGAAAGTTTCAAGTGAACAGACAAAAACAGAATTTCTTGATGCGCTTTCAGATAAAGATCCAAAAGCTGCAAAATCAATGAAGAATGCACATGCAATGCGCTTTTACTGGGGCCCAGTCAGAATAAATAAAGTAGGAACATATGAAGAACGAGGTTTAGATATGAATCTTCCAAAGTATATGTTGGGAGTTAGTACCTTGCTCAAAAGATCATTATTAGGGATAATTAACGAAGGATTACGCATAAGGCCATCTGAAATTGGAATAAGGCAACCGTTCAAAATTGAAGGTACCAAGGTTTATGTTCCGCCATACAATTATCTTGTTGAAGAATTGACTAGGAAATCAGTTACCTATGGTCTTTCAAGCCCAGTAGTCCATAATTATACAAAAAGATTCTACCAATTTGCAACCAGATTCATTGACTATAAATTTGATATGTCTTTAATGTCGATAAAACGCATGATTGATCAGAAAGAGACCATGTCGGATAGAGTAATGAAAAGAGCAGGAGTAAAAAGTGGTCTAGCTGGTTTTGAAATAGATGACGATATGGCAGCTGAAATTGCGCTTCGTGCTGCAAGAAAATTAGAAAGGCAGCTTGACGAGCTCATTGATCACTATATTGTCTTGGACAAAACAATTCAATAAAGGAAACTTATAAAAATTTTGCTGCAATAGGCGAATCATGAATGTGAACACAATATTCAAAATAGCGTTTGTAGTTATTTTATTTTCTAGTTTTTCCTTTGCAGAAACCACTTGCTCAAGAACCAATTGTGATCTTACAATTACAATAAAGCTTGCATTTTCCGGGGCCAATGACAGCTATATAAGCAGTGCGCAAAACGAAATTGAAAGCGTGTGGAACGGCCCGGATGGATATCATTACATAGGCGATTGCAACTGCAAACTTACTATTAAGGTAGAAACAAAAAAGATTACTAATCCTGCACAAGTTAATTGCAATCCAGGGCCACCAGGATATCATTGCGTAATGGTTACCGATTATAATAACAATCCGCCTAGGAACCAGACAAATTGGACCGGTGCACAATTTTATATTGGTTATATGTATGGGATTGCAACTGGAAACGGAAATAATAGCCAAAATGGCTGGTGGTCTAATATAATGAGCAGGCCAATAGATTCTTCTAATCCAAGCGGAGGGCATTATTTGGATTTTGCTCATGAAGCAGGGCATTTGATGGGCTTGGACCACAACAATAATCCGAACAGCATAATGAACAATACAGTTAATACATCTGCAACGCAGGAGGATGCTGAAAATGCGGCAAAGGCGGTTTGCGGGGAGAATGCATGCCCAGACTTTTGCTGCTGTGGGAACGGAAAACTAGAAAAAGACAAGGGAGAAGGATGCGATCCTTTTGCTTTTCCTGACGGATGTTCTGCAGGGGAAAGCTGCTGTTTTGTGTGCTGCCAATGCTATAAGCCAATGTGCCTTCCTGTAAATGGGGAATTTATTGATTTTCAGAGTTGTCAAGGCGCGTGTGGTTCAGATGCAACATGCTATTTGAATTATAAGACTGGTTGCTGGGATTGTGTAAAGCATAATATAGTAATAACTGGCACCTGCTTAGACCCAACAGTAATTAAGGGGAATTTTGACTGTGATCATCAGAACATAAGCATTATTGGTATTATCGTGGATGTTTACAATCAAAATTTTGCATATTCTGATTCACCAATTTCAGGAATGCTTTCTAACGAAAGAATAAATTTTGAGACATTTGAAGGAGATAAAGGACATGTGATTACTCAAGATGGGAAAATTATTGAATATGGTGCAGAAATGCTTCCTAACCCAACAGTTACAATTAGTACTGATAGGGAAACATTAGGTACAATCGCAGAAGGCAAAATGAGCGTGAGTAATGCGATTATGCAAGGAAGAATAAAAATTGAAGCTCATGATTTTATGGGTTCAGTGAAGTTTGGATTCTATAATTTCCTTATTTGGATATATGGGTTCTTTGAGCAACCAATTGATGCCCAGCAATGATTATCAGAATATTGAATATATGCTCTTCAATAATTATCCGAAGATTGAATGGATAAAGACACTTACGTCTATTGTGAATTTCTGAATCATTGCAGATATTGAATTAGGTGTATAAACTATTCCATTACCCCATTCGTTTGCAAATCCATCCAACCCATCGCTCGATACATGTTCTAAGGCTTCTTGAGATATGAATAATATTCCATCTGGATTTTCGCAATTCTGGCTAATTTCCAATTCTTCTGGAGTAGGTGCAAAAATACAGAAACTACTTTCTGAGATTTCAACCTCTGTTCTCTTTCCCCAAAGAATTTCCAAGAGCATTGGGTATTGGTTGGCCTCCTGGATAATAGTTACTAAAGATTCGCTTTCTTCATATTCATTAAGGCACAAAAATGCCCAATCTTCAGGATTTTCCTTGATTGCATATATATCTCCTTGGATGTTTGCATATTCAGGCGGAAGAACAACTCCATTCATTTCACAAGATTCTTCAGTTCTAG
>JAHJBR010000093.1 GCA_018813445.1 Microcaldota archaeon
AACGAATCAGTATTCAACAGTAACTTCGCCGCCTTTTATCACTGCCTGACAAAGCAGTCTTTTATTCTGTCCTGGAGCGAAATTATCCAAATACATCTTTTCAATTTCAGTAGGAGCACTCAAATTCTCTGCTCCGCTTAAAATCGTTGCGATGCATGCGCCGCAGCTTCCAACCTTGCATGCAAATACAATGTTTGTTTTTCCTTCAAGTTCAGCAAGGTTGCTGCCATCCGGAATCTCCACAGTTTTATTCTCATTCTTTATAGTTACTTTTGCCATCTAAATCACCATAAATAATTTTGTTGATTGAACATCTTTACTTTACCAGCCTAAATTTGAATCCATAATGAATAAGCCCTTCAGGATCATCGCTCTGTATCTTTCTAAATACTGCTTCCACCTTGTCTCCAATTTTCACATCCTCTTTCCTTGCATCCACAATCTGCGCAGAAAGCTTTGCCCCTTCATCCAATTCAATTATTGCAAACAAATAAGGAACCTGGTTTTCAAAACCCGATGCAGGACTATGAATTTCAGTGAATGTGAATACTTTTCCTTTTCCTGCGAAATGGAACTCTTTCATTTTTCCTTTTCTTCTGCATTTAGGGCAAATTATTCTAGGTGGAAAGAATGTGGTGGAACAGGTTTCGCATTGGCTTCCCTTCAACCTATACCTTTCTGGAATCCTTCTCCAAGTTAACGGAATGCTCTCTTTCATTTTTACACCTTTTTGTACACATGCACAACTGCAGTTGCTCCACTTCCACCTACATTGTGTGATAATCCAACTTCAGCATCCTTTACCTGTCTTTTTTCCGCTTGCCCGCGAAGCTGCCAGGTAATTTCAACTGCTTGCTTTACTCCAGTTGCACCTACTGGATGGCCTGCTGCTTTCAATCCTCCTGAAGTGTTGATTGAAATTTCAGAATTAAGCGCGGTTCTTCCTTCAAGAGCAGCCTTTCCTCCTTCTCCTTTTTTGAAAAAACCCAAATCCTCAGTAGCCAATATTTCAGCAATCGTAAAGCAATCATGCACTTCGCAAACATCCACGTCTTTGGATGTTATTTTTGCAAGATCATAGGCTTTCTGCGCAGCAATCTTAGTTGCTTTCAATTCTGTAATTTTTTCCCTGGAATGCAATGCAAGTGTATCCGATGCCTGTGCACTTGCAACAATCTCAATTGGCTGCTCATTATGTTTTTTCGCAATATCCAAGGAGGCAAGCACCACTGCCGCAGCACCATCTGTAATTGGAGAACAGTCAAAAACCTTTAGAGGATCCGCAACAATCTTTGATTTCATTACTTTTTCAATATCTATTTTATTTTGGAACTGCGCATAGGGATTTAGTGATCCATTATCGTGATTTTTTACTGCAACTGCGGCCATCATCTCCTCAGTTGCACCAAATTCATGCATATATCTTCTTGCTGCAAGCGCATAAATCCCTGGGAAAGTTGCACCTAAAAAAAGCTCCCATTCTTGATCTCCCGCGCCTCCTAAAATTTGAGAAACCGCATTGGTATCCAAATCATTCATCTTTTCCACTCCGCCCACAACTACAAAATCATGTAGTCCACTAGCAACCGCAAGATAGCCTTGCCTTAATGCTGCTCCGCCAGAAGCGCACGCAGCCTCTACTCTAGTAATCGGAATTGGATTCAGGCCCATTTGATCCGCGATTAATGCACCAACATGCTCTTGCCCTATAAGGCTTCCAGAGGCCATGTTTCCTACATAGCCTGCGCTAATCTCGTTTCCCTGCAAACCTGCATCAGTAATTGCTTTCAATCCTGCTTCAATAACCAGTTCGCGAAAGCCTTTTTCCCAGTGCTCCCCAAACTTAGTCATTCCTACGCCTATTATTGCAACTCTTCTCATAATTATCAACCAATTCTTATCCAAATAGTGATTTATAAACCTGGTGGAAGGGAGTTCGGCAAATATCGAATACCTACCAAATATAAAGTTATTCTAATTTCTATTTACTATGAAACAAAGTGACTATGAAAAATTTATGGGTAAAGCGATAGAGGCATGCGAAAAATCCATTGAACGCGGACAAACTCCGTTTGGATGCGTAATCGTGAAAGGTGGAAAAATAATTGCAAGGGCTCACAATACAGTTGTTTATTATAATGATCCAACTGCGCATGCCGAAGTGAATGCAATAAGATTAGCAGGAAAGAAATTGAAATCAGTGCACTTGAAAGACTGTATACTTTTCTCTTCCTGTGAACCTTGTCCAATGTGCTTTTCAGCTGCGCACTGGGCAAATGTAAAGGAAGTGGTTTATGCAGCAACCATCGAAGATGCCGAATCCTTGGGTTTCCGCGAACTCCGCATCCACAACAAAGATTTCTCAAAAAAAGGTTCGAAAATAAAACTAGTTCCAGAAATACTTAGAAAAGAAGCAATAAAAGTAATGAAAAAATGGAAGGGAAAACCCTACTGAGCTTCACTTATCTTTTCTTCGTTAGGAATTGTTTTTCTTCTTTGCATTACACTTAACCAAACCATTTCGCTCAACACGCCATCCCTATAACCTTTATTGGTCGAATGTTCTGAAAAAATCATTTCCGCTTCAGCAAGCATCCTTTGCCCTATGTCTGGCCATACACTATCTTTGTAATAATGTGCTGCCCGCGTAAGGGCAACATATCTCCTTGGATCCTCGTCCGCAAAATATCTGGTGGCTTCCCCATACCATGCGCTCGCAACCCTATAATTATTCCAGTCAGCTATCTTCCCAGCCAAGTAATACAGTTCGGCCTTATCTATTTTTTTCCCAGTTGGTTCAACTGCTCCAATCAATAATCTGCATGCAGACATGAACCAGCCTCTTCCTTCAAGAGCAATCGCCTTTTCCATTATTGCTAACTTGTTAGCACTTTCCTTGAATTCCCGAAAGCCAGCATTTGCTTTTGATCTTGGTTGAATTGGTATAACTGTTGCTTTCACATAAATCACTCTAAATAGTTCTAAATTATTTTGTGTGGTTAGAATTATAAATATGCGCTATTTCCATTCATTCCATTCCACTCTTGATCCATCATAGCCTTCTTTTTTAGGTTTTTCCTCATTCGGATACCCTAAAGGAATTATGCAGAAAGGAACTATATTTTTTGGAATTCCGAAAAGCTTCCTTACAGCTTCAATTCTTTCTTCAGAAGGATAAAGCGCAGTCCAAACGCTTCCCAATCCTGAATCAGTGGCAGCCAAGAGAATATTCTGCGTGCATGCAGAGCAATCCTGAACCCAATAGTCCGGTCGTTTCCTTAAATCCAAATCCCCGCAAACGATTATCGCCACTGCTGCACTCCTGAGCATTTGCCCATGTACATGCACATCCGCAATCCTATTCAGCTTTTCCTTATCATCAACAACCAGGAATTTCCAGGGCTGTTCGTTCACTGCCGAAGGTGCAGCCATTCCTGCTGAAAGAAGCTTTTCCACCAATTCCTTATCCACTGCTTTATCCGTATACTTCCTTATACTCCTTCTTTTCATTATGCATTCTATAGCTTCCATTTCCATCCCATATATAGCGAACTGTAATGCATAATAATCCTTCGTCCGATATAAAATAACAATTATACTAAAGGCTGGTTTATCATGGCTGACGCTGAAAAAGATGAATTAAGAGCAAGATTCAGAAAGGATTGGAAAAAGCACTACGACTTAGAAGTAATGAAGGAAAAAGGCTTTTCAAGACAGCAGTGCAAGAAATGCGAAAGATTTTTCTGGGCTCCTGAAGAACGCGAATTCTGCGCAGATCCGGCATGCATAGGTTATGAATTTATAGGCAACGCTCCTTCAAACAAAAAGCTAGGCTATGTGGAAACTTGGGAAGCAATAAAAAAATATTTCACTTCTGAGGGCCACGGTTATGTTGCACCATATCCAACAGTTGCAAGATGGCGCGATGATCTTTATTTTACAATTGCAAGCATAAATGATTTTCAGCCCTATGTGGTGAATGGAGAATTAGAACCTCCTTCCAACCCTTTAATCGTTCCACAACCATGCATTAGATTCGGGGATATTGCGAATGTAGGCGTAACCGGAAGACATTACACGAATTTTGTAATGGTTGGACAGCATGCATTTAATACGAATAAGACAGGTTTATTCTATTGGAAAGACGAGGCACTAAGACATGATATTCAATATCTCAATGCATTAGGAGTAAAGGAACAAGACCTAGTATTCTTAGAAGACGTATGGGTAGGCGGAGGCAACTTTGGACCAAGCATGGAATATTTCTCCCGCGGCTTAGAATTAGGAAACTGCGTATTCATGCAATATGAAATAGGAAAATTTGGAGAACGTGAATTGAAAACAAAAGTAATTGATATGGGTGCAGGACTTTCAAGGCTTGCTTGGATAACCCATGGCTCTCCTACAAGTTATGAGGTAGTGTTTGGAGATGTAATTACTCAAATGAAAAAGGATTTTGGAGTAAATATGGATGAAAAATTATTTTCAAAATACGCAAAAATCTCAGGTTCATTGAACATAGATGAAGTGAAGAGCATAGAAGAAGAAAAGGAAAAAGTTGCGAAAATGCTAGGCTCAACCAAAGATGAACTGTTTGACAAGCTTGAGCCTCTTCAGGCAATATACGCGACCGCTGATCACACATGCACTCTTCTATTCACAGTTACAGATGGGATGCTCCCATCCAATAGCGGAGGGGGATATAACCTTAGATTGATAATGCGCCGTGTATTCGGATTCGAGGAAAGATATGGGTTTGATTTTGATTTCCATAAAATAGTTTCAGGCCATGCAAAACACTTGAAAAAGATTTTCCCAAGACTTTCAGAAGGTGTGGAAAGCACATCTGCAGTTATAGATGAAGAGAAAAAGAAATTCGCAGCAACCAAGGAAAAATC
Organism: Microcaldota archaeon; assembly: GCA_018813445.1. Taxonomy (GTDB): domain Archaea; phylum Micrarchaeota; class Micrarchaeia; order Anstonellales; family Bilamarchaeaceae; genus JAHJBR01. The sequence goes on from JAHJBR010000093.1 coordinate 4,899, forward strand.
AAAAGGAAAAGTGCTTTCATCATTAAAATCCGGAAAAACCAGCTTTGAAGATTTGAAAACATTATACACAAGCCACGGGGTTCCTCCTGAATACGTTGTTGAATTAGGAAGAGAAAATAAAGTGAAAGTGGACCTTCCTGGAGATTTTTATGAAAGAGTAAGAGGTTCGGATGATGTTGAGGAAGCAGAAAGCAATAAAATAGATGTTTCCCATCTTCCAAAAACAGAACCTCTTTTCTATTCAGATGCAGATGAATTTGATGCAACTGTAATCGCAATTGTTGAAGAAAAATACCTGGTTTTGGACAAGACTGCATTCTTTGCAGAAAGCGGTGGTCAGGTTGCAGATCATGGATCAGTAGAAGGCAAGAAAGTAAAGAACGTAATCAAGGTTGATGGCGTAATTTTGCATGAAATAGAAAAACCTGATTTCAAAAATAATCAAAAAGTTCATGCAAAAATAGACATGAAGAGAAGAAAGGCAATTTCAAGAAACCATACAGCTGCACACCTTTTGAACGCAGCTGCGCGCAACATTTTAGGAAACCATATCTGGCAAGGCGGTTCTCATAAGGAAGTGGATAAAGCGCACCTGGATCTTACCCATTATAAGCGAATCACTCAGGATGAGCTAAACGAGTTGGAGAAACAAGTAAATGAATGGATAATGGAGCAGATTCCAGTTACAGTGGAAATACTCCCTAGGAATACTGCTGAAGAGAGATATGGTTTTGTATTATATCAGGGTGGAGCTGTTCCTGGGAAAGAACTTAGAATTGCAAGAATAGGAGATGTAGATGTGCAGGCT
>JAHJBR010000094.1 GCA_018813445.1 Microcaldota archaeon
CTCCGATTGCAAGCACGATCGTAACCACTACTGGCAAACCTTCAGGTATAAATGATACGGCCTGTGCAACCGCAAGCCTGAGCACCTCCGCAAGCTCAAGATGGGCTATGAAAAAACCGACTGATATTACCAATATCACTCCGAAGAAAACGCTTTTTCCCAGCAACCGCATGAAATCCGAAATACGGTTTTGAAGAGGAGTTGTAACTTCCTTGGTCTTCTGAAGAATTCCTGCGACTTTTCCGATTTCCGTGGACATGCCGGTTGCAACCACTACTGCTTTTGCCCTTCCACTTACAACTATACTGTCTTTGTAAGCCATGTTAGTGCGTTCTGCGAGCGCGATTTCGCTTGGCAAGGCATCACTCTTTTTCTGTACAGGTGTTGATTCTCCGGTGAGCATGGACTCGTTTATGGAAAGGTTCATCTGCTGGATTATTCTGGAATCGGCTGCGATCTTATCGCCTGTCTCTAAAAGGATTAGGTCACCTGGAACCACTTGTGCAGCTGGGATGGTCCTTTGCTTCCCATCTCTGATTATGCGGGCGGACAATGCAGACATTTTCTTCAGCGCTTCCATGGCCTTTTCTGAACTGTATTCCTGCACCGTGCCCACCACTGCATTGAATATCAACACTCCAAAAATCACGGCCATTTCCAAAAGCTCGTGCATAAGGAATGAGAGCACCGCAGCCACAAGCAGTATGGCAACCACCAGGCTCCTGAACTGCCTTAGGAATATGTCCAACACAGTTATGCGCTTCGCTTCCTTCAGCTCATTCGGACCATATTTCTTAATTCTTTCAGCCGCTTCTATTTCCGTGAGCCCGGATTCCCTGGAGGAAAGGAGCTTAAATACCTTTTTCTGGGAAGCAGAATGCCAATTGTTCTTTGACCGCATGGAAAACGTTCGGGGAAAAAATTAATAAGCCGTAGGCTTTTATTCTATTATGGTTTTGCATGAAACGCAGATCGCTGAAATAATTGCATTAATGGTAATGCTGGTTTTTTCCGCATTCTTTTCCGGATGCGAGGTTGCCTTTCTTTCCATATCCAATGTGAAGCTGCATTCCTTGCTTGAGAAAAAGGCCAAAGGCGCGGATAGCTTAGCCAGGCTGAGGCAGAATAGGAGAAGAGTAATAATCTCAATCCTGATTGGGAACAACATAGTGAATGTTGCTTCTTCTGCTCTTGCCACCTCGATAGCCCTAAACCTGTTCGGGGATGCGGGCCTTGGAATCGCGGTAGGCGTGATGTTTTTCCTTATACTTACGTTTGGGGAGATTGCCCCGAAAAGTGCAGCAACAACCTATGGGGAAAAGGCAGCCCTTGCAATGGCCCCTGCCATTGAGTTCTTCTGCTGGCTTTTCTTACCGCTTGTCCTTATCTTTGAATTCATAAACAAGCTCATACCTGGAGTCTATTCGAAAGCCACGAAACTGGAGCGATTTACTGAGGAGGAGATACGCTCTGCAGTGAAGCTCGGCGTGAAGCACCAAAGCATATCGCAAAAGGAAAAGGAGCTCATTGAGAATGTGCTTGAGTTCAATGACCGTACGATTGCCCAAGCCATGACTCCTAAATCAGGAGTATTCGTGCTTGATGCGAAGATGAGTGTTCCTGACGCATACAAAAAAGCATTGGATACGCAATTTTCAAGATTTCCCGTATTGAATGGAAAGGAGGTTGTTGGGATTACGAATATAAAAAGGCTGGGTTTTGCATATCTTTACAAACCCGATTCGAATGTGGAGGGTGTCATGTGGCAGCCCGTAAAGGTGCTCAGCTATGAAAAGGCAAGCGATGTGTTTCTTAAATTCCAAGAAGTGGGAAGAAACATCGCGATAGTAATCAATGAAAAGGATGAGTTTATCGGAGTGATAACCCTGGAGGATTTACTTGAGGAGCTTGTAGGTGAAATAAAATAATCTTAAAAAAAATTGGTGAGCAGGCATTCCGGCTTTTTCCTTCCCATCCAGTTCCTTGCCTTTTCCTGGAATTTCTCAGGCACCCATTTTCTGAATAGCCTCTCGTTCTTCCTGCTTTCTATGTATTGGGTCCAGTAGTACTCTTCCCATAAATCAGAAACCCAATCCTTTTCTGATTTGGCATGGTGGAGGGAAAGGATTTCCGGATAAGGGCCTGAAATTTTTCCTCTGGCCTTTCCTTTATCCACTATTGCGAGATAGCTTTCTTCCTCATTTCCTATAATCACCAATTTCCCAGGTATTCTTCTTGCAAGCTTTGCAGCCAAAACCAATCCGATATTGTGCTCTGGTCTTGCATAGCCATGCAGGATATTATCAGTGGATTGCAGACGAATAAAAGCTGAAAGCTGATGGATTTCGCACATCACTGCCCTGGCCATTTTCCTTACCCTTACTCCTTTTTCATCAGTGGATGAATCAATTTGCATCGGATTCAACTTTGCAGCATAACCTAGGATTTTCGAATCGCAATCATTATGCATTTTCAAATAGTAAAGAATATCCATTAGAACACCTACACGAATCTTCCGATAGTGGTTTGGCAAAATCCATTTATTTTTAGGAATGGAACTGCTCTTTTCAGCACCACCCCTAATCTGGAAAGCTTTACCCTTGAATTCAGATTCTCTCTTTTTCTTGCCTGTAAAATCCTTCTTGCGCTTATGGGCCCTATCCCAGGAACAAGAAGAAGTTCTTCATAGGCCGAGGAATTCGGATCTATTGGTTTTTCCAGAAATTCTCTTGCCATTAAGAGCTTGGGATCCTCATTTCCCAAAAACCCATTCTCATCAAAGGCAAGGGAAATCATTTTCGGGGTGAATTTATAGACCCTATATAACCAGTCTGTTTGGTATAGCCTGTTTTCCCTCCACAGTGCCTGCTCCTTTTTGTTTTCAAATGGGGTTCCGCATGCAGGGGAAAAAGACGAATAATAAACTCTTTTTACTCTCATTTCTTTGTACTCATAAAGCATTCTGGAAAATATTTCCGCATCGTTCTCTTCGGTTGAACCAATGATCATCTGGGTTGTGTGTCCTGCACCCATCCAGTTTCCGGTTTCCGGTTTTCTGTTTTCAGAATGCATGTGCCTTCCATTTCTTGCAAGCAGATCCGCAATATATTTCTGCCTTTGCATTATATCATTTCTATAATCCTTGGTGGAGCTCATCTCGCCCATTCTGGATTCTGAAGAGGATTCCACATTTATGCTCACCCTATCTGAGAGTTCCATTGCCTCCTTTATCCTTTCCCTTGAAACTCCAGGAAGGATTTTCAAATGTATATAACCATTGAATCTGTGTTTTTTGCGGAGAAGGCGCACTGTATCTAGCATATTGTCCATGGTTCTGTCTTCATCTGCCCCTATTCCTGAGCTTAGGAAAAGCCCCTCTATGTAATTTCCCTCGTAAAGCGAAAGAGTGATTTTTGCGAGCTCTTCTGCTTCATAGGAATGGGTTTGCGGGCGGGATTTGCATACCGTTGAATTCGAACAGTAGTTGCACGCATGGGAGCAGGAATTCGTGTAAAGGGTTTTGAATAGGGAAACGCATCTTCCATCAGGGGTGAACGAATGGCAGATTCCTGAACTTAGAACGTTCCCTATTCCTTCCCCATCATGGGTTTTCCTCCTTGAGGAGGTGGATGCGCAGGAATCATGCGCAGTCCCTCGACCCAAGGCTTTTACTTTCGCAATACTCACCACCTCTGACTTTCCAAATCCTTCACAGTCGAAGCTGCCGCCTGATGCAAGGGAGGAAATTTTTTCTCTGGAAGCCATGCTCAAAGGTTGCAGATAAGTTTATAAAATGCGGGAAGAGGGGAGGTTTCCAGTGGGCAATCAACTAAACAATTCTAAAAAGAACTGCAGTGCCTAAAACAATCATTAAAAGCCCTGCTACAAGGTGTAATAGTTTAATGTTTCTATCTTTCCATTTTTCCGCATCGCTTATCCGAGTTATTCCAAAATGCATCATAAATGTAAGCAAAATAAGCGGAAGAACGAAAATGAGATTATAATAAAGAAGCATGGGGACAGCTGTCCAAAACATGGTCTTTTCCGCAAGAAGCCCTAAAATAAAAACATAGGGACCCCCTGTGCAGGGAAGTTCAAAAAGCACAACTATAAATCCCATAAGAAAAGCTCCTGCCGGAGAAGTAACGCTTGAAAGGAATTTCTTAAGCAAAGGTCTCCACGAACGTGGAATTTCCATTACAAAGCCTCCGGCACCGTAAGAAAAATAATCCTTTAAATTAAGAATTCCAATTATAATCGCAAGAATACCCACAAATTGATAGAATAGGTAAGAAAACCCAGTAAATTGAATAACGCCCATTAAACCAATTCCAAAAAGAAAATA
>JAHJBR010000095.1 GCA_018813445.1 Microcaldota archaeon
AGGTTTACTACTCGAATGCAAGCTTCATACCTTTCCTTCCTTTTTTCAATGCAAGAGTTCTAAGAGCTTTTGCATTCTTTTTCTCATATTCCAGAATTTTCTCTATTTTTGAAGGCTGGAAATAGCTCCACTGGTTCAATGCCTGCTTCAACTCTGGATGGGTTTTTGCATATTGAGGAGAAGGAATTCCTTTCATTACTGCGTCCACTGCTTGTCTCAAAGAAATTGCGCCTTTTCTTGTTCCTCCTGGATGGCCATGAACACCTGCTCCTGCCTGGATGTTTACATCTTTTCCTTGCAAAGCAACTAATGCATCTATTTTTCCTGCATCCAAACCGCCTGAAGCGATTGCAAGCGTGGGTTTTATGGTTTTGTGGTATTCCATTTCCAATGCGCCAAGATAGATTTTTTCTTCAAGTTCATGTGCGTTTGCGATTTCATGCAAACGCTTAATCATTACTGGTGAGCCTTCCATTTTGCCCACTCCAGTTCCAATGTGCAACTGGTCTATTCCTAAAAGGCGATAGAACTTTTCATATATTTGAAAACTGATTCCAAAATCTGCGCGGTTAGGGCCTGCAAAACCTGCGCGATGGCCATGCGTTGCAAATTTGTATTTTTTGGTTTTTTCTAATATATCCTGTAATGCACTCATTCCCAAAACATAGGTATCGAGCATAACAATTACGTGCTTTTGAAGGCCATGGGAATTAAGATAGTCCACGCGGTCAAGCATTCTGGAATATCTATCTGAGATATTGCTGGAATAAAGGTGGTTTTGTCCTGTTTCATCGCCTGCTTTTTCTATTGAATGCATTACCTCATGCAATCTGTTTTTCCATTTGCAGAAATCCTGGTCCACAAGGTTTTCATCATCTTTAACAAGGTCAAGGCCGCCTGCAAATGCTTCATAGGCAACACGGGCCCATTCCTTGGGAGTAAGCCCCACTTTGGGCTTCACTATGGTTCCCACGTGGGGGCGCCTGGTTTTTGTGGTTCCTGCAAGCTTTCTTATTCCTTCCAAACCATGCAATGGGCCTGAGAATTGGTGCTGGTAGCCCCTTGGAAAAGCAACATCAAAAATGTAAAGCTCTTCTAGTTCTTTTAAGCCAAAAATATTTCCAAGTACAGATGCTTGGAATTGGATTATGTTTTTCACATCAAAATGTTCTAATGGATAGGCAATCCAAATAAGTCCAGAATTTTTTCCGACTTTGGAGATTTTGAATACTCTTGCGCGATAATGATTCCATACAAAATCGTTCATAGTTCTTAATTTTGTCCAGGAACCTACGCTGCTTTCCGCAGCTATTGCTTCCGCAATTTTTTCAATCGGCATTGAACCTTTTGCCCAGAATAAGACTGTGAAATCATGCTCGCTGTCAGGAGAGTATTTAGGATCAAAATAACTGTAACCGCCATATGCCATGGAAACACCGATTCAGAATCAGATGAGACAATTATAAGCCTTTCCTTAATGATTAAAAAATAATTTATCAAAATTGAAAAACAAAAATAAATCTTATTTTGTAATCACAAGAGTTTTTTCAAAATCCTTTTCTTTGGGACGATGTCCGAGTGTGACTCGGACAGTTGTCGTTGAAGTGTCAATGACATGAACCACTCAACCCTTTGTTTTTTGTCATCGCAACGACAAAAACAATATTTCGTCAGATTGCCGACGAAATCTTTCTTTTGGACGGAAAAATCAGAAGGATTTTTACGCGAAGTTGCCGAAAGCAACAACGAAGAAAGGGATATGTGATGGGCTTCCCGCTTAGCCGTATATCCTTAGAATGTGGCCCTAAACATCTGCTCCGCCCTGTATTCCGCAGACGCACCGCATTACACTTATGGTTGCACCTTTGCCGGCCCATGTGCAGGAAGCAAATGGGCTTCCGGCCTGGCCAGGTTCGCATAAAGCAGCACAATGCAGAGCAAGGCATCTTCGCTTAAGTCCAGGTTCATGCTAAGAAAACACGACGCCGCGGGATTTCGGTCCGCCTAAGGGGAATTGCGGTTATGAAAGTCTTGCGACCTTCTGGGACCCCTAGCCCCACCCTAGCCCAAAAATATTTCTGTTTAGGAGTTATTAAAGCTTAGTATATTTCAGGTTTCGAACTGAACATTTAGTCAAAGAGCATGGATCTTGTTTCAGGGCTAAGCCAATTTGTACTAGATGGTATATATACAAAAAATTCGCCTTGGCGGTAATTTTGGACCTCTTGCGATAAAAAATCATAAGCTTCTACTGCAAGCTTTTTGATTAAATGATTTGGATTTGGGCCCCCTGGCTCAATTTCAACAAAGGGAAATGAAAAAAGTTCGGATAAAAGAGCTTCTACAAGCGCAAGATCAGATGTG
>JAHJBR010000096.1 GCA_018813445.1 Microcaldota archaeon
GCAATCATTATGAGCAAAAAGTCTCCATATTCACTCAACAAGTTTTTCAGAATGAATAGGAAAAAAGTAGCAGCAAAACCAGGACAAATTGCTCCTTTTCAGATTGTAGTTCCTGCTTCTGAAACAGATCTTCCTCCAGGTCCTGCACTTTCAGAATTAAAGAGCGGAGGCCTTAATGTACAGATAAAAGCCGGAAAAATAGCAATTGTAAAGGATTCCATAGTTGCAAAGGAAGGGGAAATAATAACTACGCCCAAAGCTAAAGCATTACAAAAGCTCAACATCCTACCATTTGATGTCGGAGTGAACCTTGTTTTTGCATACGATGGTCAATATGTGTATTTCCCAGATGTACTTTCAATTGATTCAGATGCATTAAACCCACAATTCACTCAAAGCATAAGAGACGCATTCAACCTTTCGATAAATGCATCCTATCCAACGTCTCAGAACATAGAGGTCTTGCTAAAAGATGCTTTCCTACAAGGAAACAATACATCAATAAATGCAGGATTTTATTCTTCTAACTCAATAGGGCAGCTTCTCACCCTTGCAACAAGACAAGGGATGGCTTTTGAGAGTTTGAACAAATGATGATAAATAGGTGAATATATGACAAAAGTAGACCCATATTTGCATGCGGTTTTGCTCCTCCACGGAGCTGGAAAAGAAGTCAGTGAGGCAAACATTGTCTCAGTGCTCGGTGCCGCAGGAGTGCAGGCTGACAACGCTAAGGCAAAAGTTCTTGCTGAAGCAGTAAAAGATGTGAGCTTTGAAGAGCTTCTTAAAAATGCGACTGTTGTTGCCGCAGCACCTGCTGCAGCTGCTCCTGCCGCAGGCGGAGAAGCAAAAGAAGCTCCTAAGGAAGAAGATACTTCTAAAAAAGAAGAGCAGGCAGCAGAAGGTCTTGCAAACTTGTTTGGTTGAGTTTTTCTTTTCTTTTTCCTTTATTTTTACTTTCTATTTCTAATTCATTAGAAGCAATAATGTAGGTACAATTATCGCCCCCATCATGTAAAAGGGGAACTACCTGATAAGAGCCCCCTTTTAGCAACCCCCGTATATTTATTTGCAATAAATCAACAATGCTTCGGCAGATTAACTGCCTTCGCATTATTGCCAAACCAAAAGGTTTGCAATTATCCTGCTAGTAATAGCAATGTAGGTACAATTATCGCCCCCATCATCATTGTTCTCTCAGCCCCTAATTTCAAAGTAAGATATCCGATAATTGAAGCAAAAGCAAAAACCATCAAACCCACTAAACCATCAAGCAAATATACTACTATTCCCAAATACGCAAGCAGTATTTTTCCAAAAACTAAAAAATCTAATTTTGAAATAGAAGCAATCCTATTTCTAAATTGATAAAGAACCAAAGCAGAAACTCCTATTCCAATAAGAAAAAAGAATATTAGCATTTGCATTCTTTCATTTATATTAACTATATTAGCTAATTCCGCAACAATCCCATGCCTCGCCTTATCAATACTAGTTATGCTTGCAAATGCAAGAATGAATTGCCCAATATTTATTCCAGAAACAACTGCGAGATAATTTGCACTTTCAAATGCAATCAGTATGGAAGCAAAAACCGCTATTTGTCCAGCAGAACTTATCCCTGGAAGAAGGTTTGCCATTCCACCTAGAACTATACCTAGAAGTGCATATTTTATTGTTCCCAAATCTATTTTTCCATCTGTTTTCTGCTTTGGAAGTCCTGTTTTTTCATATGCAAGTATCGCACCAACAGCAAAAAACCCGGAAAAAAGAGGAAGAAAAGCATCAGCAAGCCCTGCATTGAATGAATATTGCCCAAGTAACCCAGACGCTAAAAATATAGATAAGGAAATCAAAATCCGTTTTGCTCTGAAAATAAGCAGAGCTGCTGCTATAATGAGAATCTCAAACATATGTCTTTTTACTAATCCATACATAACTGGATAAAACCAAAATGCAAATGGAATTAAAAGCACGGCTCCAATTGAAGCCACTAATACTGAACCAACAATTACTTTCAAGGCAACTATTCCTTTTCCTTCCTTAGCCATTCTTTGCCCAGGAAGCACTGAAAGTATGCTTTTTGAATCTGGAATTCCAAAAAATACTGCAGGAATGGATGAAAAAACCACATATCCTGCATAAATGAATACTATGATGATTGCCTTTTTTTCAGGTTCAAGATTTTGTACAATAACTATTGAAGATATAAAATTAGGATGTAGGCCCGGAAAGATCCCACTGAAGAATCCTATTATGAGCCCTATTGCGCAACATAGGAGTAATTCAATCATTATATATGGCAGAGTAGCCGTTCGCAAACCTTTTCCTTTATTTCAGGTTTTGTAAGTTTTATTCTAGCTACTCCGGTTTCCACTGCTTTTTCAGCAACTGCAATCGCAACATTCTCAGCAACATCTTTTTCAAATGGAAGAGGGAGTATTTTGTTTTCATTTGGGACCTTTACACTATTTGCTACTGCTTCAGCAGCCGCAATCATCATCTCTAAATTTATTTCCTTTGCCCGTACATCCAATGCCCCACGGAATAAACCTGGGAATACAAGCACATTGTTTGCTTGATTTGGATAATCACTTCTCCCAGTTGCAACCACCCTTGCTCCTGCTTCCCTAGCGTCCTCATAGGAAATTTCAGGAATCGGATTCCTCAAAGTAAACACAATCGCATTCTTATTCATGCTCTGAATCATTTCCTTAGTGATGATATCCTTAGCAGATCCTGCAGCAGCCGCAATCACTATATCCGCACCTTTCAAAACATCAGAAATTCCTCCTTTACCTTTTGGTTTAGATTTTTCCACGAACCATTTCTTATATTCTTCAATATCTTTTCTATCATCATCAAGTACACCTTTAGAATCCAAAACAGTAAGATTTTCCATTCCATATGCTAATAGGAGTTCCATTATACCCATTATTGCTGCTCCAGCACCTATAAGCACTACCTCTGCATTTTTTTCTTTTCCAGCCACCTTCATCGCATTGATAAGGCCAGCCATTGCAACTATTCCTGTACCATGTCTGTCATCATGAAAAATAGGAACATCCATTGTCTTTACCAACTCATCATATATCTCAAAAACTTTTGGAGTTTCAATATCTTCTAGGTTTATTCCTCCAAACGAAGGCTCAATCATCTGCGTAATTCTCACGATTTCATCTTTATCCTTAGTTTTCAATGAAATTGGAACAGCATCCACTCCTCCGAATTCCCTAAATAGCGCTGCCTTTCCTTCCATAACCGGAAGCCCGGCTTCTGGACCAATATCCCCTAACCCAAGTATACGAGTCCCATCATTTATAATTGCAACAAAATTATTCTTCATTGTATAATCATATACTGTTTCAGGTTTTTTGTGGATTTCTTCACATACTTTTGCAACTCCAGGGGTGTATGCTAAAGAAAGCGCTTCAATTCCATTAAGTGAAACCCTGCTGTTTACCCCTATTTTCCCCTTGTATTTTTTGTGGAATTCCAAAGGATCCATATTAATCACATTTTTCTCTGTTCATATAACTAACAGTAATTCGTATTTGAATAAGTCCAGGAGCAAATAAAAATATATCGCATAGTTTCAGCTACGTCTTGCAAAACCTTTAGCCAAGCCCGAGCGTTTTTAAACTATATTGTCCATATCACTCCATGCTCAGGGGAGAAAAATTCACATTAGTACTGCTTACTGTCATTTGTTTATCTGCAATCTCATTCCCGCTTTCAATTGATTCAATTTCTCCTGCAAACAATTCCTATGTCCAAGTGGATACAGCATATCTTTCATTCACCCCTTATAGCGATGAAAGCGGAACCATAACCTGTGCAATAGAGATAAACGAAATGCTTTTTGAAGGCATTGAAGTAGAAAACGCGACTGTTTCAGAATCAGAATTCTGGCCAATAGAGGAAAACCAAACCTATTCCTGGAGCATAAGCTGTGAAGATGCATCGCAAACAGAACGCAGTGGCACACTCACATTTACTGCAATACCTAAAGTAGAAGAACCACCGCAAATTCCAGAAGAACCAGAATATTTGCCTGAAGAGGAGCCCCCCTACTCGCCTGCAGAAGCATGCACTTGCGATTCATGCACTTCATGCACTTCTACAATCAATAATGCATCATGCGATTCAATAACTCTCACAACAAACATCACTGTAACCAGCAGCCCATGTATAAACAACCCTGCAAGTTTTAGCAACAAAGTTTTTGATTGTGATGGCTTTACTATTTCAGGATCTATATTTGACGATGGAGTTACTGTTACAGGCAAATCTAACATAACTATTCTGAATTGTGTGCTGGATGGCTTATCAAATGGACTAAATTTAAACACGGTTCACAACAGCACATTCGACAATATTACATGCACTGATGGAAATTATGGAATACAAGCATATGAGTGCAATGACAATAACTTTTCCAATATCATATCTTATGGAAACGACAGGGGAATACGCATTTCCTATGATTCGTATGGTAATATCGTATTGAATAGCGAACTCTATGACAACACATACTATGGAATATCTGTTTATTCAAACACCACGATGTACAATATAACTTCATATGAAAACGAATACGGGGTTTATTTTGATTCCAATTCAGAACCTGCATATAATCTAGTTAATGCGAGTGCGCTATTCAACAACACCCACGGTGCTTACTTCCTTGGATCTTCAAACAATACAATTGAAGACAGCGAGGCAATGGATAACGATTATGGATTAACAATGGTTGCATACGACAATGAAGGCTCATGGCTATATTCGGAAAACAACACAGTTCTAAAAAATCAAATTTACAATAATAATTATGGTATTTCACTTGATAAAGCTAGCTTAAATTTAATTTACAATAATTTCCTAAACAATACAAATAACACAGTTTTTGATTCTTCTTCAAGTTATTGGAATATAAGCAAAACATCAAGAGCAAATGTGATGGGTGGTCCATACACAGGAGGTAATTTTTGGGCAAAGCCAGATGGAAGCGGATATTCGCAATCTTGTTCAGACCTAGACTCAGATGGACTATGTGATTCCGCACACACGCTTGATGGAAACAATACAGATTATCTTCCGCTTGCTGCTCCTTCTAACTACACACACCCAATAATCACTATATTTAGCCCATTGAACACTACGTATTTTTCTTCTTCTGTTGATTTGAATTACACAGTGGTTGCCCCAAGCCCAACCTGCTGGTATTCCCTAAACGGAGGCACCAACACAAGTCTCCCTGGATGCGCGAACACCACTATTTCCCCATTATCTCAAAATAACTATTCTCTTGTCTTGTACGCAAACGACAGTTCAGGAAACGAATCTTTTTTTTCAGTTAACTTTACAGTAATAATTGATAATGACCCTCCAATTATAGATTATACTGCGCAGAATGAACCGAATGATGCCATTGTCGATCGCCCATGGGCATTCTTTGAAATTAATTATACAGAAGCCAATAGAAACAGCACAACCTTGAACCTAAATGGTTCGATTGTTGATATGGATTGCAACTCAACCAATTGCTGGCTAAATAAAAGCGGTTTGAATTCTGGCTATTATGTATACAATATAAGCATGACCGATGCCCTGGGCAATTCCAACACCACTCCAAACAGGAATCTGACTGTTAATTTAAGCTACAATGCGGTTTCCAGCTGCATAAACATAACCCAAAGCGGCGGAACATATATACTTATTTCCAATCTTTCTTCCAGTTCAAATTGCATAAACATCCGTGCGAATAATACTTATTTGGATTGCGATGGATACTCCATAATTGGGGATGGTTCGGGTGGTTCTTCAGGTATATATGTAAGAATTTCAGGATTAGCGAACAACA
>JAHJBR010000097.1 GCA_018813445.1 Microcaldota archaeon
ATTGGATGCGGTGCTGGAAATAATAAATGATTTAGAAAAAGAGGTCTCAGAATTCAAAAAGAACTTCCAGAAAGGCAAGTGAATATCATGGAGCAGAAGGATATAAGCGACTGGATTGCCAAATTCCAGGGAAGCGCTGCTCAGATATCCATAGTTGTAATTACTTTGGGATTATATGTAATTACTAAACATCCGATCTTTGGAATTTTAATTGCACTTGAGCTTGTGGCATTTGTGGTGTTGGAGTTCAAGGAAGGGGAAAAAATTAGAGGGAAGAAAGGGGAAATAGAAGATACAGTTAAATCATTTGGAATAGCGCTTCTTATTTGGTTCTCATTGTGTGCAGTACTTGGGACATTGGTTCCAATAAGTGCGATAGTTACTTGTTCAATGCTTCCAAATGTGCAGCGTGGAGATTTAGTTATTGTGCACGGTGGGGGATTGGAAGGGCCTCTAGAGATCATAGAGGGGATAGCTAGTGGAAATTTGAAGCTTGTAAGGGATTTGAGTCCTGAAAGCGTGGATGCGGCTCAAATTGAGATGAGTAGGGATGAGTTTGGGGCTGTGGAAAGTGCAATTACGCAGGTGAAAAGCCCTTATGGAAACATAACTGTGCGGGGCTCTATGTATGCATATTGTGTTGGATCGCATTACACTAATCCCTTGTGTAGAGAGTTTCTGAATAATTCAGGCGCATTCGTAGATTCGCGAGGAGCTTTAGAATTTCATTATTCTTCATGTGAACGAGAATATGTTGGGATGGGTGTAATGAATTTGGAACCTTGTATAAGCAAGGTTGTTTACAAAGGGCAGGAATATCCAATGAAGGTTTCAAATAGTATAATTGTTTATGAGCCGAATAAGGGAGATTACTTTTCTTATATAGGGGATATAATTCACAGGGTGCAGCTAAAAGTAAAGGTTGAAGATGATGTTTATCCTCTTACAAAAGGAGACAATAATAATGTTTTTGATATACAAACCTATGATGCTTCAGTTAATATGTGGAATAGGCCAGTGAAAATGAGTAGGGTGAAGGGCGTTTATGTTTTCAGTGTTCCATATATAGGATATTTCAAACTTTTTCTTTTTGGGCATTTTGAAGAAGAAGGTTCTTGTTCAACAAACCTTATCACTCCGGCTTAATTTGTAAATGAACACTTTGAATAAAATAGCTGGAAAAGATTAGTTGAATGGGAAATGTACTATAGTACAAAATATTTTTTAAACGCAAAAAATATTATCTGTAATGCGCACCTTCTCTTTCAACCATAAGGAGTTTGCTTATCTCTTTTGCAAATGAATCCTTCTGACTCTGACTTATTTTGAGCTTGTGCAGCTTTTCCTTCCATTCTGAAAGCGAATTAAGAATCCTGCTGGAAAGTTGGTCATTGTCCGCAGTTTTTGCATATCTGATAAGGGCTTTCAACGAATATTCAGAATCGCTTTTTCCAAGTGCTTCCACTGCAGAATTTCTTAAAATCCTTGATGCTTCACTTGCATCAAAAGCGCAGAGGAATGAGAAGTAGTATGTAAGAACTTTTGCTGCCTCTGGTCCTTTTAATGACGCTAAAAGATCAAGCAATTCAATAATTCCTTCTAAAGAAGTTGAATGGTTAAACATCGCCCGGTATATATTCATGCGATTCTGTGTGCCATCATTTTGTGGAAAACGCCTTTTGAAATATTCTAAATTTTTAGGAGCGCGATATTCTGAAAATTGCATGAGCATCTCATTAGCAAGATAAAGTATAATCTGTTTGAGTCGCTCATCCCCAGTTTCATATAATTTTTTTATTTTCAAAATTGATTCATCTTTTTCCTCAGTGGATGTGGCAATCGGATAAAGTCTAAATTTTGCAAACGCGTTTTCAGCTTCCTTTATGTTTGACCTAAATCCCTCTTCTTCTTTAGACAAAGGAACTTCTTGTGCAGTTTCTTTAGGTTCTTTTTCCTTTGGTTTAATTGTCTTTCCTAGTGATTCCCCTTCATTTGCAGATTTCATAATTATCACTCAACTATTTATATTTTAAGAGAGAACTTAAAAATGGTGGTTAAATGCAGATCCTATTCATAACTAGCAATGAACACAAATTTAAGGAAGTAAAGGAAATCCTAGGTAGTTTTGAAATAGAAGTCTTGCATCAAAAAATGAATTATTCTGAAATACGGGCAGATG
Source organism: Microcaldota archaeon (assembly GCA_018813445.1). Classification (GTDB taxonomy): domain Archaea; phylum Micrarchaeota; class Micrarchaeia; order Anstonellales; family Bilamarchaeaceae; genus JAHJBR01. The sequence continues at coordinate 2,180 of JAHJBR010000097.1, forward strand.
ATGTTGAGGAAGTGGCTCTGGAAAGCGCCAAAACCCTTTTTTCGATTATAAAAAAACCGCTTGTAGTTGAGGATACCGGGCTTTTCATAGATGTATTGAAAGGTTTTCCAGGAGCATATTCAGGCTGGGTGCAGAAAAAATTAGGGAATAATGGAATTCTTAAACTAATGGAAAATGAATCAAGGAGGGATGCACATTTCAAGACGTGCGTTGGATATGCGGATGAAAAAGGATGCAGAACATTTGTAGGGAAAGTTGATGGAAGAATAAGCATCGAGGAACAAGGAAAACAAGGCTTTGGTTACGACCCTATTTTCATACCCAATACTGAGAATAACACGTTTGCGGAAAACGAAACACTTAAAAACCGTATTTCACATAGATTCAATGCTTTTGCTGCCTTCGCTAAGTGGTATAAAGCTTAAATGCTCGTATTATTCAAAAGTACAGAGGATAAAGAACATTGATGGTGAATTAAATGGCTAGATTACATTCTAAAAAACATGGAAAGAGTGGCCGGAAAAGGCCAAAGGCAAAGATAGCGCCTAAATGGATTGATTACTCTGAAAAAGAGGTCAAGGAAATAATACTTCAATTAATTAAGAAAGGAACTTCTGCTACTGCGATTGGGCTTATCTTAAGAGACCAGTACGCTGTGCCTTCAGTAAAGGCGCTGATTGGAAAAACAATAAATCAATACTTGGAGGAGGAAGGCGTGCTACCTGAATATCCTGATGATTTACTGAACCTTATTAGAAAAGCAGTGGTTGTAAGAAACCATTTGAAAAGCAACAAAACAGATGTGCACAATAAGGTAAAGCTTCTTCACATTGAGTCAAAGATTCAGAGACTTGCAAAATACTATAGAAAAACGAGTAGAATCCCAAAAGACTGGAAGTACAATGCGGATAACGCAGCACTTCTTATTAAATAACGGTGATTATGATGGCTGGAGGTAAAAAATCCAAAGTTGTTGACAAATGGAAAACAAAACAATGGTACACAGTACTTGCCCCTCAAATTTTTGATGGGAAGGAAATAGCAGAGATAATTTCTAGTGACGAGAACAATGTAAAGGACAGAATAGTAAGGATAAGCTTGGCTGAAGCAAGCGGACAGCCTTCGCAAAGCGCAATATTCACGTCCTTGAAATTTAAGGTTGTGGATGTGAAGGGAAAGAACGCGTATACAAAATTAATGGGACATGAGCTTTCTCCATCATATGTAATGACGCTCTCGCGCAGGAACCGCTCGATAATTAAGATTGTCCAGGACATAGTGACTAAAGATGACCATGAGGTAAGGCTTAAGTTGCTTGCAATAAGTGGAAGCGAAGTTTCGCAAAACACTAAAAAGAATATTTACAATGCAGCTCTAGAGGAAATGAAAAAGGCTTCTTCTGACCTTTCTTTGGATCAGCTTATGCAAGAAGTAATCTTCGGAAGACTTGCAAGCAAGATATTCAACAGATTGAAGCAGATAACTGCAATGAGGCGAGTTGAAGTAAGGAAAAGCGAGTTAAAGGAAGCAAAGGCTTGATTCGACTATGAGAACTGCTGAAAATCTCAGAATACATGAACTCATTGGATTGGAAGTGGAAGTTGAGCGCTCTTCTTGCAGGAAATGGATTGGGATTAAAGGAAGAGTGGTTGACGAAACCAAAAATCTTCTTGTAATTGAAAAAAAAGGGAAGGAATCTAGAATTCCGAAGATTTCATGCAGTTTTTTATTTATTCTTGAAGATAGAAACAAAGTAAGGCTTGATGGAAAAGATATTGCATTCAGACCTGAAGAAAGAACTAAAAAAGCGTTGTGATTTTATGATCCCTAATATGAATCCAAAGCAGATGGAAAAGATGATGAAGCAGATGGGCATCAATTCCAAGGAAATAAGCGCTAAACGAGTAGTAATTGAAAGAGAAGGAGAAAAGATAATTATTGATGATCCGCAAATTACTGAAATCACTATGCAGGGAAAAACATCCTTTCAAATGCATGGAATAGTTAGGGTTGAAACAGCAGTGAATGAAGATGATGTGAAAATGGTTATGGAGCAGACTACTTGTACTCGTGAGCAGGCGCTGGAAGCTCTTAAGAATTCAAATGGGGATATTGCACAAGCTATAATCGAATTGAAAAAAGAATAGAAAAAAAGTATTATAAACTAATTTACACTATTCTTATTATGTCAAAACCAATTAACAAAGAAACTAAAATAGAAAAGATCCCTTCTTCATGGATGCCCTTGTTTGCTGAGTTAGAAGGAAAATACAAAGTCGATTTTCCATCAATAGACCATTTGCTAAAAGTAAATCCATCCATAATTCATAGGTTTATCATTCATGGAGTCCAGGATAATGATGTTCCTGGATTGATAGGAAAAATTCAACAAACTCTTAATGATAGCTTAGACAATGCAGAGGTAAGAAGAAGAATTCAGGAAGCTAATCCGAAAATAAAGAATTTGGACAACCTTAACTATGAAATATTCAGTATGGACTATAAGAATGTATACGGTTTCTCAGATAGGAGTAAAAGATTGAGAATCAGCATGGAATTAATAGAAAAATAAATTATAAAAAGAAAAATTAGTTTAAGGATATTTTCACAAACACATCGTCTGGAACTTTTATTCTGAGAATGTTCCTTATGCTCTTCTCGTCCGCTTCCACGTAAAGAAGGCGTTTGGAAATCCTTTTTTCCCAATGCTCGTATGTGTCGCTTCCATCCCCGCAAGGAGTTCTTCTTGCAGTTATGCTTAAGGCCTTTCTTGGCATAGGTATGGGCCCGCGAATCTTCATTCCAAAGTTTTTCGCAAGCTCCATAATCTGGTTCACTACCGCAATCAAATTTTTAGGTTGCTCGCCAACCAGAGTTATCCTTACCTTACTTACCATGAAAAAACCCTAATCACTTCTTTTCAACTACTTCAAGAACTACTCCTGCTGCAACGGTTTGACCCATGTCTCTTATTGCAAACCTTCCCAATGGTGGGAAGTCAGAGAATTTCTCAATCACGATTGGCTTGAGTGGCTGAATCTTTACAAGTGCAACATCTCCGGTTTTAAGGAAGTCCGGCTTTCCAGGTACTGCCTGACCTGTTTTTGGATCCTTTTTCTCCAGAAGCTCAGTGAATTTTCCTGCAAACTGGGCTGTGTGTATGTGCAATACAGGTGTGTATCCAACTGAAATTGCAGTCGGGTGGTTAAGAACCACTATCTGGGCTGTGAACTCGGATGCGACTTTCGGAGGACTGTTGGATGGACCAACTACTTCCCCTCTCTTGATGTCCTTTTTCTCCACACCCTTAACATTGAATCCAACGTTGTCCCCTGGGAATGCTTCCTGAATTTCCTGGTGGTGCATTTCTATCTTTTTCACTTCTCCTTTTGCACCTGAAGGCATGAAAACCACTGACTCATTGATTTTGAGCTTTCCGGTTTCTATTCTTCCTACTGGAACCACCCCGTGGCCAGTAATTGTAAATACATCTTGGATTGGCAATCTAAGAGCCTTATCCACTGGTTTTGCAGGAACAGTCATTTTGTCCAATGCTTCCAAAAGCGTTGGGCCGTTGTACCAGGTCATGTTCGCTGATTTTTTGGTTACATTGTCTCCTGCATATGAGGAAGCTGCAATCCATTGTACCTGCTCCATTTTGTATCCCATTCCTTTTAGGAGCTTTTCAACTTCTGCTTTAAGTTCATCGTATTTAGCTTGATCATAAGCAACCGCGTCCATCTTATTCAGATTTACAATGAACTGGTTAACTCCAAGCACTTTTGCAAGGAATGCGTGTTCCTTGGTTTGTGGCTGGATCCCATCTTTAACTGAAATAACAAGTACTGCTGCATCAGCCTGGCTTGCACCAGTGATCATGTTCTTTACAAAGTCCCTGTGTCCAGGTGCGTCTATAATAGTATAATGGTATTTTGCAGACTCGAATTCTCTGTGGGCAATATCAATAGTTACTCCCCTTTCTCTTTCTTCCTTCAATTCATCCATTACGAATGCGAATTCGAAGGTTGCCTTTCCTACCTTTGCTGCTTCATCCTTGAGCTTGTTCAACACCTGCTCTGAGATTGCGCCAGTTTCATACAATAGTCTTCCGACTGTGGTGGACTTTCCTGCGTCTACGTGTCCAATAAACACAATGTTCATGTGTTCTTTCTTTGCCATATTTTCACCTCTAGTTTTAACAATATACTCTAAGTAGATAACTCCCTTAGAAACAAGTATAAGGAATTATATCGAACGTCTTTTTAAACATTTCGCCTTCCCGTACATCTGGGTTCCAGCAGAATAGGTAATTTAAGTTATAGATAATATTAAAAAGAGTATTATCCAATTATAATATTGTAAATAGGTGATTAGATGGGGGAAGAGGTAATGCACAAAACAGTAAAAAGAACAATGAGAAAACTCCAAAAGGCAGCTGATGCATTGCTTGAAACATCGGTCGAAAGATTTGATTGGAACGGAATTGCAAAGGCATTTCAAGCAGGTGCGAATCCAGATTTGAGAGTGATATTGGAGGATATAAATAGACGTATTCCTATTCTAGTTGCTGCTTTTCACACATCAAATTATAAAAGTTTTTGGGATTACATTTTTAATAAACCAACGCATGGTGATGCGTTCCATGCAAAAATAAAAAAACTTGTTACTGTGCTTATTGAAAATGGTGCTGATCCAAATGTAGTTTTTGGTGTGAGAAAAAGTACACCGTTGCATTATCTTGCATGGGGTTGTACTAGCCAGAGTGATTTTTATAGATATTTAAATGAGCGATTATACCTCCTTGATTTACTTCTTAATAATCCGCAGGTCACTGTTTCTCCACAAAACATAGATGGTGATACACCACTTCATTTAGCAACAGGCAGAAAAATGCATGGCTTGGAAATAATGCGCAAACTTATTGAACGTGGTGCCAAAGTAAATGCAAAAAACAACTTTGGAAAAACCCCCCTCCACATTGCAATGCAACTGGGATCTATTGAAGCTGTTATACAGCTCATAAATGCTGATGCAAAAATCAATCTGCAAGATGCTCAAGGTAACACCCCCATACATAATGCAATTATGGCCTATAAGGGCGAAGAACTATTGCACACACATCTTGAATGGCTTATCGCAGCTGGCGCAGATTTGAATATTCAAAATAATATAGGGAATACCCCACTTCACACTCTGGTATTTAGAGAGAATGACGACTTAATAGTGAAATTTGTAAAAAATGGTGCAAATATACATATAGAAGGTGCAAATGGACGCACTCCATATATATTAGCATCAAAAAGTATGCGCAAGAGATTGCAAGCGATTAACAGTGGCGTAAAAGAACATCAGTCATTACCCCTGCCAACTCGCTTTAGGAATGGACTTGGAAAAATAAGGCAAGCAATTATGCCGCCTAAAGGAAAAGTACAAAAATAATCTTTTTTTCTTTTTCAACTTATTTTTTAAATCCTTTCATTTGAAATAGAAATACAGATCGGAAAACGATTTCTGAATGTCCGAATGTGGCTAACCTAATTGGGATGCTGAACGGAAAAAAAGTGAATAAAATGGGAGCATATAAATATATACAAAAAAATCTGGAAAAGGCATACGGAGAAAAGAACGAATTGTACAAGAAAAAGCTCTTGGAATGGAAAAGCGGAAAAGTTATTGAACGGGTTGAAAAACCAGCTAATCTTCCTCGCGCTAGAACACTTGGATACAAGGCCAAGAATGGATATGTTATTGTGCGCGTGAGAACCAAACGCGGAAGAAGGAAAAGGCCAAAAACCTGGGGAGGAAGAAAACCAAAGCACAGATACCTATTTGTTCAACCTCAACTCTCCTACCAAGGAATGGCAGAGCAAAGGGCCAACCAGGCATACAAGAACCTTGAAGTTTTGAATTCCTATTGGATTGGAGAAGATGGAAACTACAAGTTCTTTGAAGTTATACTTGCTGATCCACAGATTGTGAAAGATGTTCCTGCTCTTAAGACAAAAGGAAGAGTGTTCCGTGGATTAACCTCCAGGGGAAGGAAAGCGCGCGGTTTACATGCAATAGGAAAAAGAAAGCAGCGCATTAATGTAAGGGGTAAGTAATGTATGATTTAATACGGGCTGAAACAGCAAAGCCCGAAAATTTTTATTTTTTAAAATTCTATTTTTATCAGGATGTGAAAAAGAAAATTCTACATGTGAATGGAATTGAAGAAGCATTCAAATTCAAGAATAAGAAATCATTGGTTTTATTGCAAGATTATAAATTCGACATTGGATTAATGAAGCAATTTGGAGAAGGAAATTCCTGTTTCCTTATTGATTTAAGCAGAATAATAGATAGCAGTGGATTCAGACGTGCAATTGAGCTTGGAAGAATGAGAAACTTCCTTAGAATCTGCACAAAATATGGAATCAGATTTGCATTGGCTTCTTTTGCAAAATATGAATTCTCTATTAGGAATGCGGATGAACTTTGTCACATATGCTGCCTTCTTGGATTGAATATGGGTCAAGCAAAATTTGCATTACAAAGATTGCAAGAATATTTGGATTAGCTGCAATTCAAGAATGAATTGTAAATCTCAACGTAAGAATTGTATTCTTCTATATATTCATTGTATTGCTGGACACTGGAAGCATCTGAAATAAGTTCCTCGAGTACTTCAATTCTTTGTTCTGCATATCTGAAATCCGCAAGCTCTTCTGTTATTTCCTGAAGGGTATTCTCATCAAGCGCCTTTCCATCGTAAATTTCGAATATCCTCGGAGTGCTGATGATTCTAATTCCTTGGGCATAAACTCTTGAATTATCTGTGAACCTGCTGCAGTTTGCAGTCATCTCTATGAAGCAGTAGGATGAATTATAGCTTGCATATTGTGCAGGGCACTTAATTCCTAAAGCCATATGTGATTCATTTTCATATGAGAAAAGAGCGACCCCATAACCTAGTTTTTTTCCAATAAGCGCACCAAGCATGGTTTTTCCGTTGCATACTCCTTTGTAATTGTAAATCACCTGATACGGATATTCAATATCTCCAGTTGCACTCCAATCATATGGGATGGATTGGGAAAATGCAAGCAAAATCTGAAGCCTTTCATCTGAATTTGATTCGTTTACTGATGAAACAAGATCATCAACTGCTTGCTGCTGAAGCTCATCTTCCAAAACCTGATGATAATAATCAACTTCCCAATTATCAGGGCAGTCCCCAGCACACAAGTATTCCCTTGGAATTTCTTCATAATACTGATTCATTTCCTCATTTATCGAAAGCGAAGCCCAGTAAGGTTCGCCTTTATATGTCCATAGAAAGGTCTTGTAACCATCAGCAGGATAAAGGTTTATACATAAATTTTTTTCAGCTAGATAGCCGTTGGGGCATCCACAAAAAGAGGAATTATCCACTATTCTTCCATCATTGCAATAGCTTGGTTTGGATGAAAAACATTCTCCATGATTTACAGTTCCGTTCTCGTTTGTACAGAGAATTCCAGCTCTACAGGCATTAGATTCCAATACTTCTCCTTTTGCGCACCCGCATTTTTTGTAATTTGAAACAAGCACTCCCTTATCGCAGAAAAAAGGCTTTGTGTCTGAACATTGTCCTGAAGGAGTCTGGTCAGAACAATAGACCATAACTCCGGATATGTTGGTTATTTGAGTGGAATTATTGAACTGGATATTGCCGTCTATGCATCCCATAGAAAGGAATAGGGTAAAAAGAACTAATCCAAATATTATACTTATTTTATTCAAAGCTTCTCACCAGTTATCATTTCATACGCCTTTAGATAGCGTTCTGAAGTCTTATTAATTATTTCTTCTGGCAGTTGTGGCGCAGGGGGCTCTTTATTCCAACCGCTCTGCTCCAAATAATTGCGTAAAAATTGCTTATCCATGCTGTCCAGAATTCCTTTTTCATACTGATTCATAAGCCAATATCTAGAGGAATCTGGAGTAAGTGCTTCGTCCACAAGAATGATTCCATCTTCTGTTTTTCCAAACTCAAATTTCGTATCTGCAAGGATAAGGTTATGAGTAAGAAGATAGTCATGTGCAAAATTATATAACGCAATAGCCTTTGATTTAATGAAATCCACTGTTTCTTTTCCAAACATGTTCTCAGCTTCCTCGACGCTTATATTGATATCATGTCCTGATTCAGCTTTGGTTGCAGGAGTAAAGGTTGGTTCTGGAAGCCTTGAGCCGTTTTTCAAACCTTCTGGAAGCTTTATTCCTGCAAGGGTTCCTTGTTCTTTGTATTCTTTCCATCCGCTTCCTGTAAGATAACCGCGCACAACTGATTCCATAGGAACCACTTGGGCTTTTTTTACAATCATTGCTCTCCCTTGCACTGATTTTAAATTTTCTGGCATTTGGTCTGAAATTAAATGGTTTTTCACTATATCTCTAGTTTTTTTGAACCAAAATAATGAAAGACGATTCAGCACTTCTCCTTTCCTAGGAATAGGGTTTGGAAATATAGAATCAAATGCACTTATCCTATCTGTAGAGATAATGAGTAGATTTCCATCAAGTTCATATGTATCTCGTACTTTTCCCCTGTGCACAAACGGTAAATCAATTTCTGCTTTACTCATAGGTTCCATATTCCCACCTTATTTTAGCATTTCTAAAAGCTCTTTAAGCATTAAAATATTTAAAATCGGCTTTTCAAAAAGCTCTGTGTCATCTGCAATTCTTGGACATGCAGTGCTCACGTAAGCATCAAAGGCCATGAAATTCGCTATTGATAATGGGCTGAATTCGTTTGCGATTAGGAATGTGCTATGTTTCCCTATCTTTTCCAGCTCTTTTTTAGCCCATTTTGCAGCCTTTAGGTTGAATTGTCCCGGCTTGGTTGAAATAAGGATTCCAAACTTTTTAGCTTCCAATGCGGCTGCTATCGCACCTCTTCTTCTTTTCCTTAATCTTTCAATTTCTGAGTTGATTTGTTTGAATTGTTTTGTGTATGGATTGAATACATAAACTGGTTTTTCTTCACCTATCGCAAGCGCATGGAACATTCCATCTCCAATGAATAGGATTGCCTCTGCTTCTGGAATATTTATTGCAGTTGAATCACAACCTAAAACCTGACCTTTATATGCAGTCAGAGTTCCTTTTTTTGTAAGCACGCTTATTCCATTTTCTTTTAGGAATCGGATAATTTTAGAGATTGAATCAGAATGCTGCACAGTCGTTCCCAATGCAATCTTTTTGTATTTTTTTAATTCAGGAATTGTAATGGAAAGAGATTCTGGTTCAATATCTTTTTTCCATTCCACATATTCAACTTTTATTTTTGGTTTTAGATAAATTGGAAAAGGCGCGTGTCCAAAGTGAATTATTTTTTTTGCATTTATGAATTTTGCTTCTTCAAGCGCGAGATCACATGCCCCATAAACAGGAGCAGCGTGTAGAAATACTTCATGGCCTTCTGATTCAAGCTTTTTAACATAATCTAACGCATGCTTTTTGAGCCCCTCTGGAAACTGTAATAGAATTCGCATGAGTAAAGAAGGAAAAAAGAGAATAAAATAGTATTGGTTCTGGATTATAATGGATTATGGATTGATAGCTGGGCATGGATATTTAGCTATTACCTTGTTTACCAAAAAGTGTTTTGGCGATTGTGTGCACGAGCACTTTAGTGTCGGGCATACTCGGTTTTGGAGAGTAATATATGGGAGTTGACGGAAATTTAGTAATAAAATTTACGCGAAGTCGGCAACAGGCGACAACGTAAAAAGGATTCTTATAACCAGGTAGTCCCCCTTTTTTACTGGTCCAATCCAAAGTCAAACTTCTCCTTGTTCTCATCTTCCTTGAGTGCTCCTGTAAGCTTGCCCAATCTCTTTAAGATCACTTTCTGCTCTGCGCTTGCAACTATCCTTCTGGTTCGTCCAACTGCATCTGGATTCACAGACATGCTTGTAATTCCGTATTCTACTAGTTTTTCAGCGAATTCCGGATATACTGAAGGTGCCTGTCCGCAAAGCGAGCTGGTAACCCCATATTGATTGCAGGTTTCCACAACGTGTTTTATTGCTCTATACACAGCTTCATTCCTTTCATCAAATCCTTTTGCAAGGGTTGCATTATCCCGATCTATTCCTAAAGTGAGTTGTGTAAGGTCATTGCTTCCAATGGATATTCCGTCTATTCCTTCCTGGCAGAATTGATCTATTAGGAGAACGGTGCTTGGTACTTCAACCATTATCCAGAGCTTGAAATCCCTAGTGCGATACATCTTCATTTCTCGCATAATATCTCTTATTGCTCTCAATTCACCGATTCTTCTTACGAATGGAATCATTAACCAGAGATTCTTCATTCCATATTCATCACGCACTTTCTTCATTGCCTCCAATTCCATTTTGAAAATTTCAGGCTCTTCGATATAACGCGCAGCGCCCCTATATCCCATCATTGGATTTTCTTCCTGCGGCTCGTACTTATCCCCACCTTCCAAATTCCTATACTCATTGGTCTTGAAATCAGTTGCGCGGTAAACCACTGGGCGCGGATAGAACGAGGATGCAAATTTGTGCATTCCTTCAGCCAATTTATTTACGAATTCTTCCCTTCTTCCTTCATCCAACATTTTCCTTGGATGCTGGCCAATGTGTGCAACCATGAACTCGGCTCTAAGTAATCCAACTCCATCTACAGGAAGCTTGGAAACCTTTTCAGCCAGTTCCACTTCTGCAAGATTAACATATATCTTGGTTCCAGTTATTGGAGGTTCAGCTTTTCCTACTGATTCCTCGTCTTTCTTTTCGCTTTTAGTGGTTGTGAGTACTTCGCCTTCGTAAACCAAACCATTCTGGCCATCCATGGAAACCACTGATCCATCCTCAAGCGTGGTTGTTGCCTTGCTTGTACCAACTATGCAAGGGATCCCTAATTCTCTAGAAACTATTGCCGCATGGCTAGTCATCCCTCCTTGATCAGTTATTATTCCCGCAGCCTTTTTCATTGCCGGAACATAGTCCGGAGTGGTCATGGTTGCAACTAAAATATCTCCTTGTGTTACTTTGGATATCTCTTTTGCGCTCGCGCATATTTTGACTTTTCCACAAGCAGTTCCAGGGGAAGCTGCGAGACCTTTTATAAGGATTTTCGCACTAGTTATGCTGCCTTTTCTGCTCTCAACTGTATCCTTCATTTTTCCACCCTTGCTTGCTTCTTCTTTATCCAAAGTTGTTATTGGTCTGGACTGGGTTATGTAAAGATTGTTTCCACTGACTGCCCATTCAATATCCTGCGGAAATTTGTAATGGGTTTCAATTTTTTCCCCTATTTTTGCAATATCTAAAATCAATGAATCAGTGATTTTCTGGGATTCCTGCATATTCTCCTTAATATCCACTTTCTCATTGTGCTCCCCTACTTTTATCAGCATCCAGGTTTGCTTGGAAATAGATTTGTTTACTATTTTTTCTGTGCTTTTGCTTACCTGGTAGGTATCTGGAGTAATTTGTCCGCTCACAACTGTTTCCCCAAGTCCATAGCCTGCTTCTATTGTAATAATGTCGCGGTTTTGGGCTATTGGATCCACTGTGAACATCACTCCTGAGCGTTCGCTCTGAACCATTAATTGCACTACTGCGGCTAAACCTACGCGCATATGCTCGAATTTGTTTTCCACCCTGTAGAATATTGCTCGCGGTTCGAATAATGATGCCCAGCAGGCCTTTACTGCCTCAACCACGTTTTCAGGGCCTTTTATATTCAAATATGTGCTTTGTTGGCCTGCAAAGCTTGCTGTTGGAAGATCTTCTGCTGTTGCAGAGCTTCTTACTGCAACATAGCACTCATTTCCAATTCTTTCATTTAATTTTTTGTAACTTGCAAGAATATCTGTTCTTATCTGTTCAGGAATATCCCCGCTAATTATAATAGATTTTATCTTATCGCTGGCTTCATTCAGCTTATCTGAATTGTGTACATCTAAATCATTAAGAATTTCAGAAATCTGCTCTTTTATTCCATTGTATTCAAGATGAGCAAAATAAGCATTGCTTAAAACAACAAAACCAGGAGGGATAGGGAATCCTGCTGAAACCATCTCACCAAGGTTTGCGCCTTTTCCACCTGCTTCTATTAAGCTGGATCTGTTCAACTGTTCAAACCATTTCACATAGACCATTTCTTCACCCCCTAATGATTAACAGATGCTTTACTCCTGAGGCTATTGCTCATAAAGTAAAAAACAATAGTAGTTCAAGCAAAAAGTTAATAAACAATCCTGCTTTTTGTGTAAAAAAGGGTTTAAAAGAGTTTTATGGAATAATAGATCATGCATAAAATAATGGTTAGAATTGTTGATGACGTACATGCACGAACAGGTAAAAAGGATGAATGGGTTGGTAAAAAACCTGCTCCTGAAGAGTTACGAAGAATCAAAGGCCTTAATCATTTGATAAATGAACTTACATATTATATACTGAACGGATCTGCGAAAGGCAGGGGAAAGGCATATTACGAACGCGCAAATGCAGAAAGAAAACTTGGGCATTATGAAAGGGCTTTAGATGATTATGACAAGGCAGTAGAATGCGGATTTGATATTGCACGATGTTTAATGGAAAGGGCAGAATTGCTCAAGCATATGGGTCGAATGGAGGATGCATATGAGATCGTAGAATTACTTGTAAATGATCATCCTAACGAATATAGTTTCCATTTTCTTAAGGCTGATTTAAGCATTGCTTTGGCAATGAAAAATTGGAATCTTAAAACTGATGAAGGATTAGAGCCATTTGCAGTGCGCAACTATTACTTAAAAACTGCGATAAACGAATGTATAGAAGGAATAGCAACTAATCCAAACGGACCTGAAGATAGTTCAAATGCCCAAAAATATTTCATCATGGGATGGGCTGCTTACAACCTAGGAGAACTAAGTGATGCAAAAGGTTATTTGAGGAACGCGATACAAACAAATAATTATTCAGATGATACGATCGTACAGGCTGCATACTGTGCGTTGGTTGAAGTATATATACTTGAAGGAAATGCTGCGGAGGCTTGCGCGTGTGCACAAATGGTGGAAAAACTGAACATGGGAACCAATGTTGGTTGGGCCTAAAGTTCAATACGTTTTTCAACTAGTTCCCAGTCTATTGATTTGAAGAATGCGTTAATGTAATCTGCTTTTTTCAATCCATAGTCAAGCATATATGCATGCTCAAATACATCTACTACTAATAGAGGCTTTGCACTGCTTAAATGGCCAACATCGTGCTCGTTTATCCAGCAGTTGAACAATTTTTCATTATCCTGGTAAAGGATTACCCATCCAATTCCTCTCATTCCTGCAATTGCTCTAAAATCAGATTCCCATTTTTCAAAAGAACCGAAATTCTTTACAAACAGGGAATGAAGTTTGGAATCCTCTTTTAGTGTAAGGCCCCCTTTCTTTATATTTTCAAAATAAAGCTCATGCAACCGCATACCATTGAATTCCCAGCCAAACCTTCTTTTCAATTCAGCGAATTCTGGAGTTGTCTGATCTTTTGTGCTGAGTATTTCAGATAATTTGTTGGTGTTGTTCACATATCCTTGATATAGTGTGAAATGATTTTTGAGAAGCGGTTCGCTCATTCCTTCAATTCCTAAAAGAGATTCAAAATTCTTGGCTGAATAATTCATAATACCACCTTTTACATTCTCCAGCTTAAATTATAAAATATACTATATAAATGAAATTGATTATAATGGCAGATAAAAATGCTGAAGAAAAAATGAGGGAAATTTCCCAGGTTCAAAAAAGCATACTTGGGAAATATGTAACACAGCTTAATGAATCATTCATATTTGGACTAGGTCATTCGAATTTTTCAAAAAGCGAAGAAAACCATGCGATTAGCACATATGAAAATGCTCTAAAGCGCAGCGGCTTCAGCCATACAATGCAACCTGCTATGGACAATCTGATTCAGGACATAACACGGAGTTTTTCTTTTTCTGAATCAGTTTCAACCATTGAAGATATTGTAGGTGTAATTCAAAAATACATGGATAATTCAGACTGGCCCTACCAAACTAATGATGCAGAATTCAATGAATTTGATGCAGCACGTAAGTACATACAAGCAGTGATGTATTCTCCAATTTTAAACGATGAAGAGAAAAAGGATCTTCTATCTACATGCATACTAAGTATCAGCAAAGAAAACGTGCGTTCAATTCTCATGTGGGGGCATGCACCTATTAATGATCAGGGAAACATGGAAAGCGTAGTCATGAGTTTAGCAAATCAGTATGTGCCCTTTATGAAAGCAGTGTTTGAAGGGTATGAAAAGGCTCCTAAAAAAAATAAAGATAATTCCATGACTTTATTCGCACTAACAAGTGCAGAAGGAAAAATTCTTGCATTGTACGTAATAAAATTGAGTTCTAAGGAGTTGGAAAAACACGGGAATGATCTTGCAGGGCTCCTAAATGATAATGGTATTGATTGGAACAATGCATCACAATTTCTAATTGAATTTGGTCCTGAAGGAGTGCTTAGAAGCGTTATTAATTCAGGAATACGCAATCTTTCTGAAGATGCTGGATTCAATGTTCCTAGCCTTATTAAGGAGGTAAAGGGACCAACTAAAATAGATATTTTCAATGAACGCGTGATGCATAAAAAATTGAAATCAATTCTTGATAAAAAGGATGTGGGAGTGGAATTAGTTCCAATTCCTCTTATGGGAAGCAGAAAAACTAGTTATTCAAATAAGGAAAAGCAAATGCATAAATAAAGGTTCGAAGCAAGGAGAAAAATATGGGTGCATAATTAGGTGAATTTACTTTTAGACAAAAGGTGTATTTGGCAATTGTGTGCACGAGCACTTTAGTGCCGGGCACACTTGATTTTGGATCATAATAGATAGGGGTTGATAAAAGGGGGAGCTTATATCAGTTTGTACCCCTTTTAGAAAGGATTAATAAAATTGTTGTAAA
>JAHJBR010000098.1 GCA_018813445.1 Microcaldota archaeon
AGTGCAGCCAAACTCAATTTTCTGAGCATCTTTAAGTTTTTGGGCTTTTTCCTAGACAAAAATACTGTGAATGCAGAATAAACGAATATGAGATCTGCAAAAAGAACCAGTACAGAACCAATTCCTAAATTAAGGAAGAAATAATATGGAATAATTGAGAATATTACAAAAATAAAATAAAGAATTGCTGCAAATGTAAGCGACTTCTCTGCACCGATTATAAGCGGAAGGGTTTTTGATTTTCTTGCAATACTATCTCCTTTCATATCCTCCACACTTTTTACAATTTCCCTTGCTAAACCAACTATGAAACCAAGAGCTGCAATAGTAATATTAACTGGGCTCATGCTTTGAGAAACAACATAATTTCCGAAAATGAATGGTATGGCCATGGTTATTGCAATGTAAACATTTCCGAAAAGCGGCATATCTTTCATTCTCACATTGTAAAGAATTGCAAATGAATTCACTATCACGGTTATTGCAAATATATTCATATTTATGAAATAGGAAAGAAAAATTGCAATTGCGAATGAGATAATACTAAGAACAAGCGCGAATTTTGGACTAATCTCTCCTGAAACAAGCGGCCTATCCTGTTTCTTATTTAGGCGGTCTGTTTTGATGTCCATGAAATCGTTCATTGCAAACGCGGCCATTTCACTGAATATAGGAACAAGAAGCGAAAGAATGAGTATCTCCAAGGATATGTTTAGGCTTCCGTTTGAACCTATTATTTCTGCAATTAATACTGCAAAAGCATAGAGGAGAGCATGCTCAAACCTTACGAGGCGTAGGAATGCTGATAAGAAGCCTTTTTTTATCTCAGTACTCATGGAGTATAGTGGGGTGGGGTTATTTAAAAATATTCCTTCATTAGAATATTCATGTTTCTTAACACAAATATCCCATATTCTTTTGCAGGCATAAAGAAGCCGCTTGAGAAATGTAAGGTGGTTATTGTTCCTGTTCCTTACGATTCAACAACCACATTTAGAGGAGGTACAAGAGATGGCCCACACGCAATGATTGTTGCGAGCAGGCAGTTTGAGGATTATGATATTGAATTGCAGAAAGAGATAGGAAATGAACTCGGATTTTTTACTAGTGAGGAAGTTGAACCAGACACAAATTCTCCACAAGGAATGACTTCTAGAGTTGAAGATGCAGTAAAAAGTGTTTTGGATCTGAATAAATTCCCAGTGGTTTTTGGCGGAGAGCATTCAATAACTCTTGGGATTGCGAAGGCATTTAGCACTAAATATAAAAAATTCTCAGTTCTGCAGATAGATGCGCATGCAGATCTTAGGGATGAATACCAGGGGTCAAAATTCAATCATGCGTGCGTAATGAGAAGAATAAGGGAGTTGAAAGAAGTAGATAGCGTGGTGCAAGTAGGGATAAGATCCCTTTGTCCAGAAGAAGCAGAATTCATAAAAAACCAGAAAATCTCAGACTATGTGCACTATGGAAATAAATTTGATGTGAAAAAAGTATTGAAGAAGCTTGGGGAACATGTGCTTATTTCTATAGATCTTGATGGGCTTGATCCAAGCATAATGCCTGCAGTTGGAACCCCTGAACCAGGTGGGCTTGGCTGGTATGAAACTTTAGGATTGCTTAAAGAAGTTGCAAAAGAAAAAAAGATAATAGGATTTGATGTTAATGAGCTTGCACCTCTTCCCGGAAATCCTGCAAGTGATCTTTTAGCAGCAAAGTTAGCATATAAACTAATTGGTTATTCATTTTACGCAAAGCAAAAAACATTTATTTTGCCGAGAATTCGACCTGCTTAACTTCAGGAATCGTTTGCTTTATTGCAAATTCGAGCAGCTCCTTCTTCTTTGCATCATTTTTATCTTCTTTGGAAGGTTTTAAGGATAAAATTGCTTTTCCTTCCTTGAATGTTGATTCCCCTTCAAGGTTCACATCCTTTATGAGCGCATTGATCTTTTCTTCAGGAGTTTCTATTACATTTGTAAGCTTGAGCTTGTACTTTATTTTTTGCCCACCTAGAGGATGATTAAAGTCCACAAGCACTCTGCCGCTGTTCACGCTTTTTACAACTCCGCTTAAAACACCTGCAGGAGTATCCATCTGGATTACTGCTCCGGGATAAGGGTTTACTTCACTCTTTTCAAAATCCTTAAGATGCATTACTTTTACGTGAGATGCATCACGGTTTCCAAAGGCTTCCTCTGGCTCAAGCACTATCTCCTTTTCTTCGTCTTTTTTCATTAACTTGACTGCGTTTTCCATCCCCTCAACTAATCTGTCTGTGCCTAAAACAATTAGTATTGGTCCTTCACGAGTATGAAGACGCTTGGCTATTTC
>JAHJBR010000099.1 GCA_018813445.1 Microcaldota archaeon
CACCAACAAGTCGATAACTTTCCATCACTTTTTTGTCCGCAAGGTCATGCTGGTGAAGTATGCCACCGCTTTTGTCATCATACCCGGGGGACTGGGCACGCTGGACGAGCTAACCGAGGTCCTGACCCTGATTCAGACCATGAAGGTTTTATTGTACCTGAAGATATTCTGATTGAGATTAAAAAAAATCCTGGTGCATGGAAACACTTCCAGAATCTTCCTGAAAACTATAGAAGGATAAGAATTGCCTACATTGATAGGCGTAGGCGTCAGGGGAAAAATGCATTCGTGAAAAGCCTTGAGAATTTTATCAGAATGACCGAGAAAAACAAAAAATTTGGATTTGTAAGAGAATAATTACAATATATGCTTTGAATATGGTTGACCCATAAAACACATGTAAAACACCTAGGATACGGATAATGCTTAGGTTTATAATATGCGCATTATAGATATATAATGTAAGAATGGTGATTTAATGAAAGGAAAAGTAAAAATGTTTAATGCCGAACGCAGTTTTGGATTCATAACTGGCGACGACGGTAAGGATGTGTACGTGCATATTTCTGCGATTGAAGGCGGTGCAGCACTTGCAACCGGAGATGTTGTGGAGTATGAAGTTGAATCGAGCGACCGTGGTTTGCGCGCAAAGAATGTAAAGAAAGTATAATTTCCTTGCATTTAATTTTGTTTTATTTCTTTTTTACTTAGTTTGTACAAAGAGTCTGAATTCATTGAATAGCTTAAGCACAAGGAACTTTTATAGGAAATTGTTTTAAAAATACTAAGCAATAGATGAAGTTATGGATTGGAAACTATTACTTAGGTTGCTGCTTGTGTTTTTACTACTTATTATGCTCTATTCAATAGGAATGCCGATTAATTACCTGATCTTACTTGGAATACTCTTTCTACTGGTCGTTCTTCTAAGAGAACACATATATGAAAAAATTGACAAAATTCTGATCAGAATATTTCCATTCATTTCAAAATGGCCCCAATGGATTAGGGCGCTGCTTGTACTGCTTCTCTTCATTCTAGCTTACGCATTACTGAAGCAACTTATTTTTGAACTACTAAAAATAATGGGAATGGATATTCAACAGAGTATGGTTGATAGCATAAATAATTCTTTGAAATAGATGGAGCACAGGTATTTATAGACTCCCAGAGTATCGCTTTCATGGATTTGAAACTAAAGGCAATGCTTGCGTTCCTAGCTGCACCCATTCTCCTTGGATTATTCTTATTCGTACCAGCAGGAACTCTTGATTATTGGGAAGCTTGGGCATACATGGCAATATTGCTCATACCTATGCTTTTCGTAGTACTGTATTTCATGAAAAAAGATCCAGAATTCTTGAAAAGGCGCATGAAATACAAGGAAAAAGAAGCAAGACAGGATCTGATTATCAAGGCTGGAGGGATAGTTTATTTCGTTGGCTTTCTTATCCCTGGATTAGATAAGCGATTTGGTTGGTCTTCGGTTCCTTTTGAGATAATTATTATTGCGGACATAATGGTGTTTTTAGGCTATGCGTTAATTTTTCTTACATTTAAGGAAAACAGTTACGCTGGAAGAACAGTGCAAGTTGAAAAAGGGCAAAAAGTAGTAACCACTGGGCCATATTCAATAATAAGACATCCCATGTATTTGGGCACGCTTTTACTATACATATTAACCCCTATTGCCCTTGGCTCATATATTGCGGTTCCGATATTTCTGCTTTTCATCCCAGTAATAATTTTCCGAATTTTAAATGAAGAAGAAGTGCTTACGCGCGAGCTTAAGGGCTACAAAGAATATTGTATAAAGACCAAATATAGATTACTCCCATTTATTTGGTAATGCGCTTGCGTTTTTCAAACACTGTGATATAAATATGGAGAATAAGCATGGCAAGGAATGAGATTAAAAGCGCATCGTGTATCATGAAGGAAATGGGTTTGGTAAGCAAACCAAAAGAAAGCGACTCCACTGTTTGATATTGGGTTATTCCTAATCCTGATAATAGGTACAGAATGACCAAGAGCAAGAGAAGCCAATGAACTACTTTTCTATAATTCATTTATTCACCCAAAAAAGCTTTCATTAAGGTTTCCTGAATTTGAATAACCTCTTCTTTCCCAATACCCTTGATAGTTCTCATCATCCGAAAA
This sequence comes from Microcaldota archaeon, assembly GCA_018813445.1. Classification (GTDB taxonomy): domain Archaea; phylum Micrarchaeota; class Micrarchaeia; order Anstonellales; family Bilamarchaeaceae; genus JAHJBR01. The sequence continues at coordinate 2,161 of JAHJBR010000099.1, forward strand.
TTCTATTTCAGTTATCCATTTTATCCATTTGTAGCCCCATTTGCTTTCAGCAACCAATTGGAATGGATAGCCTCTTTCTGGAGGCAATGTAACATTGTTCATCTTATATGCAATAATGATGCTGTTTTGAGTAAGATATTCCAAGGGGAATGAAGTTGTATATCCATCGGCAGCATGGAAAATAACTACTTTTGCATCTTGTGTAGGTTTTGCTTTTTCTATAATATCTTTTACCAAAACACCTTCCCAAAGAATTGTGACGCTCCATCCCTCAACGCAATCCAAAGTAACTATCTTCTGATAATGCTGAAAATCATCCAGTACCTCCTGATAGGTGTAATCTGCAGGGCTTTCCACGAGCCCGTCAATCCTCAGCATATAATTCTCGGTTTCAATATACTGCGGACCTTTTATTGAGTTCTCGCGGAAATCGTTTATGGAGGATAGATCTTCGCCTTGGTAATCCTGAACTTGCACTGTAGAAAGGTTTTGCAAATTAGAAGGTTTTGCTGCGCACCCGAAAAAGAGCAGTAAGACAAGGAGCAAAGCAGCTGAAAAACCCATTCTCATGGAATTTCCTACGCACAGGAATTATTTATACTGTTGCTTTTTTCATTGCGAAAGATACTGGATACAGGTGTAATTACCGAAAGATTTGGGTATTATTTGCGAAAATCTATTTATACAAACAAATCGAATTCTTAAATGGTGTTAATATGATTTCGAAAAAAATGATTGTGATCTTAATGTTTTTAACAATATTAAGTGCGGGGGCAGTTTTTGCAATTGCTGCGGAAAATGAAGGAAATGACTCTGGATTTGGCCCATGGAAAAAATGCAGACCGGATAATGAAACTGTGGATGTGCATGCAAGATTGATGAACGATATATATTTCAACAGTACTGTAATGGAGGAATTCAGAAACGCAGTCATTAATAATGACTATCAAACCGCGAAAAAGCTGAATGAAGAATATGGGGTAGGAGGCCATATGTTCAGCAGCCTCAACGGAACTACTTTCGCAAAGTATTCTGAAATAGCAGTGCTTCACAAAGAGCTCATGGCTGAATTAGGAATCAATCAAACTGAAATGCAATCTGGGCCAATGGGACATTTTGGTTCGCATAAGGAAGATTGTTTGCGAGAAAGAATGAGAAACGGTAAACCGGATTTTGAGGAATCCGAAACGGGAGTGGAATGAATACCTGTGTCCGGACAATGGGGCATCAATCTAAATTATCACCTGGATTAGTTAGCTCATCCATTGTCCGGACGCATATTCGATATGCTCTTAAAAGGTTAACAGGAAACTATCTATCGTGTTTTGATGGAATCAATGAAACGCCTTCTTTTCTGGCTCCTGGAAGGTTCGAAAGGAGGACCTACTCGAATAGCCCTACTCAGATTACTTTTCAAAAAACCAATGAACATGCGCCGGCTTTCTTTGGCTGCCAAATTGGATTACAAAACCACAGAGCACCACGTGGAGCTCATGCGAAAGAATTCGATCTTGGAATGCGCCGGAAACGGATATGGGAAAGTGTATTTCATATCAGAAATAGTTAGTGATGAAAAAGAATTCAGAATTTTGATGAAGGGTGGAAAAAATGGGAAAAAAGACGAATGAAAAAAAACCTGAAACATCCAGTGTATTGATACCGATAGCATACAGCGTACTGATTGTAGCTGGAGCTCTTGGCGTGCTCCTGCTATCCTCGTTCATTCTTCCGCAATTCGGGCTTCCGCCCCACGATAGCGGGTTTCCAGGTATGCCACCAGATAAGATGGGTACGCAGGGATTTGGGGATTACATACAGATAAGATTCCTGCTTTCTGCAATCAATGTGGTCCTGGTAATATACTTAATATATATCTATGTAAAGGACTACCTGCGCCTTAAAACAAACTTCACTTTGGGAATAATTGCTTTCCTGTTCTCATTCCTTTTATACGCGATTGCCACGTTACCCGTACTCCATTTGTTCCTAGGGGACATAAGCAGGTCTGCGTTCATATCATTCGTTCCAATGTTATTTTCGGCTCTTGGATTGATATTGTTTGTAAGATTAAGCAATGTATGAAGATTTCCGCAAGCTTTTGGATATAATTTGGGTATTAAGTCGGAAATCGTTTATATACTAAACCTTGCGTAAGGCAATAATGAACGAACAATATGGCCGCGAACCTGAAAACAAAAACGAGCCGAAAATAATAATGAGGCTTGTTGACGTATCAAAGATTTATGGCGGCACTGTTCCTTTCAAGGCGCTTGATGGAGTGAGCATTGATATAAGAAAGGGAGAACTGATTTCAATCGTGGGGCGTTCAGGCAGCGGAAAGAGCACGCTCCTAAATCTTCTAGGTTGTCTTGATAAACCCACTATGGGAGAAGTATACATAAAGGGAAACGCGATCTCAAAGATGTCAGATGATAGGATAGCAGACCTAAGGAGGGACGAACTTGGGTTCGTATTTCAATCATTCAATCTTGCCCCAACCCTAAATGCAAAGGACAATGTTGAGCTACCCATGGCAATAAAAGGGTTAGCCAAAAAGGAAAGGGAGATTGCCGCACTGAAAACTCTTGAAAGCGTAGGGCTTGCAGACAAAGCTGAAAATTTTCCATCCCAGCTTTCAGGAGGGGAAAAACAAAGGGTTGCCATTGCCCGGGCAATATCAAACAAACCGTGCATACTTCTTGCCGATGAACCAACCGGAAACCTAGATACCAAATCCAGCAGGGCGATAATAGAAAATCTAGAAGCCCTTTGCAGGGATAATGGAATAACCGTGATAATAGTGACCCATGACCAGGCGCTGGCTGAAGAAGCGGATCGAGTAATACGCATAACTGATGGACGAATAGAAAGCGATGTAAAAAGAAAAAATCTAAAGAAGGTGAAAAAATGAACAATTTGCCGGCATTCCGACGAAAAATCACTTTTTCAATATAAACGTATAAGGTGAAAAAAATGAAAAAAACGATGTTTTTGATAATTTTAGTGGCGTTATGTACACAAACATTTGCAAGACCCTATCTAGAGGTAGGCAACTATTCCACCACGCCAGCGGTATTATATCCAGGTACAAGAGGTTATCTATCAGTGGAAATATCAAACACTGGGGATAGTGCCACTGATATTGCTTCGGCAGTATATACTTTTGAAGGCAAGCAGAGTACGATTGAGATGGGGCAGCTTGGCAGCGGCTCGAACTCCAGGATATCAATACCATTCAAAATACCCGAGACATTCAATGGGGGCATAGAATTGATTACTGTTTTTCTTCATTACACATATTCAGACAGTACAAACAGTGTCACAACAGCTAGTGGGAAAGCAGGTTCTGCATCATTCTCCATACCTCTTGAAGTCAATCAGTATGACCCATTCACAGTGAAAACAATAGGCACTATTGAAAGTATTTCGGCCGGTGAAAAGGTGCCTGTAAAACTCGAGCTCATCAACAGTGGTGGAACTGTAAATAACGTCATTATTTCGATTGCCTCAAATTCCTCATTCTATCTAGATGGACAATCCAGGTATGTTATTGGAAGCATAAATTCCAATTCCTCAGTAAACTCTACATTCACCATTGGAACTGAATCTGATTTGCAAACAGGAACATATGTTATACCTATTACAGTTACCTATCAGGATGCGCTTAGCCAACCTAAAGAGCAAACATATATTATTGGACCGCTTACAATCCTTGAAACATCATCCCAATATAGGCTTACGGTTGTGCCCAAAGAGACTGTTGAGATAGGTTCGGAAGTTACTTTCTTGATTAATTTTGAAAATACGGGTTCAAGCCCGGTATCGGCAGTAGTGAATATGGATGCCACGGACGCGCTCACGCCAATGGGTGCGCAGAACATTTATTTCGATTCCGTTGCCCCCGGCTCAACCGAATCTAAAGAAATTCACATTGGCATATCTTCTTCAGTGTCTGCAGGATATTATGTGCTGCCCGTAAATCTGACAACTTCTTCCGGACAATCTTTGATATACAACTTTGGCATAAATGCCGAAGCTACGCCGGAAATCAATGTGGTTTTCACAGAAAGCAGCGGCTCTGGTGAAATTCAAATAACCAATGTGGGCAATAGCCAGATAAGAAGCGTGAATGTGATTATTTCAGATGCTTCAGGAACGATTACTGAAAGCTTTTTAGGCACCCTGAACGTGGATGACTATGGCACGGTTTCCCTAGGCAGCTCAAATTCAAATGCAATAACCGTGACTATAAACTTCAAAGACAGCGTCAATCAGGCCCATACTGTGAAAAAGTCCTTGTCAGAATCAGGCTCAGTAAGCGTGAATCAGCAGAATAGCAGTTCAAGCAGTAGTTTTTCTGGCGTAGCCAGGAATAGGGGCCCCCTAGGAATGTTGGGTGGCAGTACCGGAAGCCAAACTGATCCAATACTACTGGGAGGGGTTGTTCTAGTGATTGCAGTGGGCGGATTCTTTGTATACCGCAGGTTCTTTTCAAAACCAAAAATAAAGGAACAAAAAATAACCCAATAGGGATAAGGATGAAGAACATTGATATCCTAGAATTATCGCTCAACTCATTGCAACACCGCAAACTAAGGAGCTGGCTCGCCATACTTGGAATAGTAATAGGTGTTGCATCAGTTATATCCCTTATTTCAATAAGCGTCGGCATGAATGAAAACATAAAAAGCACTATGAGCGGCATAGGTGCTGATGTGATAACCATAGGCTCAGGTGGTGAAAGGGCAGGTAGTATGGGCCCTTCTGGCTTTGGCGGTGGTCCTGGAGCTGATGGGCGCAGTAGTTTTGGCTGGACATCTTCCAGTGAAATAACCTTCAATGAAGCAGATAATTTACGCAGTGTGCAAGGAGTTTCAGAACTTGATGCACGGGTTAGCAGCAATGCAGTAGTAAGGTACCGCAACATGAACAAATCCCTAAGCGTAGTTGGAGTTGAGGCTGCGGCATTCCCGAAATCAAGCAGCAGTACGATAGCTAAGGGGCGTTCCCTTGGGGAAGGAGACACCTACTCTGCGGTGATTGGAGCTTCGGTGCAATCCGATACATTCAATGACACCATGCTCAATAAGCAAATTAATATAAATGGCGTTTCGTTCAAGGTTGTTGGTGTATTGAACGAATCCGGGGCTAGTTTTTCAGGCCCGGATAATAGCGTATTCATACCTCAAGCTACTGCGAAACGGCTTTTCAACCAAACAAAATACGTAAGCTCAATTGTGGTTATTGCAGCCAGTGAATATGATCCAGATTTAGTTGCTGATAGCCTGGCAATAAAACTCAGGTCGCTTCGTCACGTAACCAACAGCACGCAGGATTTCACAATCAGCACTGCCACAACGCTTCAATCAACCATAAGCAGCGTGAGCGATACTCTTGCAATCTTTTTGGGTGCCATTGCCGGCATATCCTTGATAGTCGGAGGTATCGGCGTTGCCAATGCCATGTTCACAAGCGTATTGGAACAAACAAAATTCATTGGACTTATGAAATCCCTTGGCGCAAGGAATTCGGTTGTGATGAAGCTCTTTGTGTTGGAAGCGAGCATGGTGGGCTTCACAGGGGGCATTCTCGGTGTATTGCTTTCATTCCTTGGTTCCATATTGCTCGGTGCATTTGGACTTCCTTCAAAAATAACCCTGGAATTGGTTCTGCTTGGACTAGGTTTTTCAGTAATAGTGGGTGTGATTTCAGGGCTTCTTCCTGCGAAAAACGCTGCGAGCATAGAGCCAGTGGAAGCGTTGAGATATGAATAAGCGGGTGTGGTTAGTAATCGGTTCATAAACTGATTTTCTGCCTGATGCCATTTATCAGCATTAGCAGTGTCGCTCCAATGCAGGTTGGACAGGGGCAAGAAAAGGCAGATAATGATAAAAGACCTGCGGCAAGCAGGCTACCGTTGCCGTTTTTCATGATATTCTCTATTGTAATTTTTATTGGCTGCATCTCATTTCGACCCTAGTTTTTTATAAAGTAAAACCATGGCAAAAATTGATACCAGTACGGTGACTACTGCGCCGCCTGCGGCTATGTCCGCATAAAACGAAAGAGTGAGGCCTGCAATTACGGAAAATACGGCGATCCCTATAGAAAGAAAGATGCTGTTCCTGAACCCGCTCCTAAGTAGAAGCGCGGTTGACGCTGGTATTACCATGAATGAGGAAACCAAAAGTATTCCAACAACTTTCATGGAAAGCACCACTGCAACTGCTGCAAGAACAACCAAAACTGAATTGATATTTTCGACATTTATTCCAGAGGCTTTTGCGCATTCCTCATCAAAGGCAATGAAAAATAGCTCCTTATAAAAAATGGCCAAAATCAGCATGGTACCAATACCCAAACCAGCTATTATGATAAGGTCTGTGACTCCTACTGCAAGTATGCTTCCGAAAAGGTAAGAGAATAGGTCAGAATTGAAGCCATTGGACATACTTACCAAAACCACCCCCAATGCGAGACCAAATGAGAAAAATATCGCAATAGCTGCATCCCCGTAAACCTTCATGCTCCTAAGCTTTTGTATTCCAAGTGCTGAAAGCACTGAAAAAATAAGTGCTGAAAGCACAGGATAAAAACCGAAGAACATTCCGGCAGCTATGCCTCCAAAGGAGATATGCGCCAATCCATCACCCAACATGGACATTCTTCTCAAAACCAGAAAAAGGCCTATGGTTGAGCATATCACCGCAATCATCATTCCTGCAATAAGCGCACGCTGCATGAAACCATATTCCAATATATCTATCATTTTCACACCTAGTGATGATGGGGAACCATTTCGAATTCAGGATAATATGCGCAAGTCAAATCGGCCTTGCTTATTCCATTAGATATATCATGCACGTTTACTTTCCTATTCACGCAAAGCAGTTTGGATACATTCCTGGATACCACACCTACGTCATGGGACACCAGGATAAGTGTGATCCCCGCCTTATTGAGCTTTTTGAGCAATTGATAGAAACTATGCTGAATCCTAGAGTCCACGCCTACCGTGGGTTCATCCAGTATAAGAAGTTCTGGTTTTGTTGCCAGTGCCCTCGCAATGAAAACCCTTTGCTGCTGCCCACCTGAAAGATCCCCTATGCGCCTTTTTGCATATTCAAGCATTCCAACCTGCCTAAGCGCATCTATTACATGCTCTTTGTCGTTTTGGGAAAGTGGTTTTCCCAATCCGGCATTTGCGAATCTGCCCATGCTGACAACCTCAAAAACTGTGGCTGGAAAATTCTGGTCAAAAAATGTAGCTTTTTGAGGGACATAACCGATCTTTTTCCAATCCGCGAACTGTTGGATATCTGTGCCGAAAAGCATGATTTTCCCTGAATCCGGGTTAAGAAGGTGCAGCATGAGTTTAACGATTGTGCTTTTTCCGCTTCCGTTTGGCCCAATCATACCTACAAATTCTCCTTTTGATATTGAAAAGCTCACATTTTCAACAGCCAAACCTGAACCAAAACTGAAATTCACATTCTTAAAATCAACTATTCTTTCGCCCAAAGTATGCACCGTTCTAATTGCATTGCAAAGCCTTTTTTATGTTTGCAAGATTGGCCCTCATAAGAGATATGTAGTCCTCACCATTAGCCTGCTCCTCTGTACTAAGGCCATGCACAGAATTAAATGTCACTATCTCGACATCCATTTCACCAGATATTATTTCTGCTGACTCTGGACTTAACATGGTTTCTAAAAATATCGCGCTTACATTATTTTGCTTTGCTTGATTGATAATGTCCACAAGATCGGCTGCAGAAGGTTCGCCCTCTGCATTTATCCCAGTTATGGCTATTTGGTTGCATCCGTATCTCTTGCAGAAATATCCCAAGGTCGAATGGGTAATGAGAATATCCCTTTTCTTACATGAATCCATCGTCGTCTTTATCTCCATATCAAGTTCATCCAACTTTTTCTTATACTCTTCCGCATTGTATTCGTAAGTTTCTTTATTCTGTGGATCCGCTGCCACAAAAGCATTTCTTATATTATCAACTTGGCTTTTTACCAGAATTGGATCAAGCCATAGGTGCGGATCATATTCACCATGATCATGTTCTCCATCATGCTCGTGCTCTTCATCATTTTGTCCGGCTGGAATTAACTCCAAGCCATTGCTCGCATCAACTACGATCAGGTCGCCGTTGTCTGAACTTTCAAGCAGATTATACACCCATGGTTCCATGCCGGCACCATTATATATGAATACATGGGCTTGGTTAAGGGATG
>JAHJBR010000100.1 GCA_018813445.1 Microcaldota archaeon
AATACAATTCGTAGTATTTTTTCAGCAGTGAATCAGCATGGTTTGTTGTTGCACAATTATTCATAAGCAAAAATGCATCCTGGTAGAGGGAATCACCAATGGCCTTGCCAACCAGATATAGTTTGCCACATGATTGCAGGGTTTTTTCTGTAAACCAACCTGATAATGCATGGTTCGCTTCCGTCAACAACATATTCTGTGAAATCGTAGTGAACAACCCATAATCATTGATCCATCGGGCTTCGGGATTGTCATTGTTAAACAACATCTGCTCTTCTGCATCGGAAAGGCCAGACTCGCTGGCAGATTTTGACGAACAACCCGTATAGGAATTCGCTGCTCCATTTGAGATTAGAACATCATAAGCATCTGGAGAAGAAGGTATATGATTATTATCTGTGGGTTCATAAGGACTTCCCGTTTGGACATGAAACTCGGAATCTCGTCCATCAGACCAGATAGCCAACGTTTGTTTATTCCCATACGTTCCTCCCCACAGATTATCATGTGGGTATGAAGAATTGCCCTGTGTTCCGATTACACCTCCATCCTCCAGCACAAACTGGTTGTAGCAGTCGTGCATTTCATTTCCGCCAAATTCGGTGCCGGTGCAGGTTCCGCCGAACCAGAATCCCTGGCCAACGAGGTCAACAGAGTTGCATTTCATGGTGCCGTTGGTTGAGATGTCAACGTAGTAGCCCATCATTTCCTCATTATCGGCATCTTCACCAGTAACGGTATTGCTCCGGACGAGGTAGTTGGCGCAGTTCATTAGTTTGATACCAACTGCACCATCTTCGGGTTCGCCTAATTCAATTGTATTTTCCTCTACTGATAGGTTGGAATTGTTCTCGACACTAATTCCTGTGAAACAGCCGCTAATCTCGTTGTAATTTACCTGAACGGCATTGCTTGACCCCCCGGATGAAGTTAGCTGGATTGCCATTTTCCCCGGGTCAGAAGTTGAGGAAAAAGTATTGGATGCAATTCTTGAAGTGTTCATATCAACAACATCAACCCCGTAATTGCAATCAACAAAATCATTTCCTAGAATTACTAGTCTTGAAGCCTCTACGTATATTCCAGTTTCGAATCCATCGAAACTATTCCCCTTTCCAATATCTCCAATTTGAATGTCATAATCGTCGCAATCAACTATTTTCACAGCCGACAAAGACCTTTCTTCAGAGCTATATGGAGATAACATAGTGGTTGATCCAATAAAATCAGAATTAACAATTTCAACATCATCGAGATGTACAATGGCTTGATATTCAACAACAATATTCTCGTAGTTTGCATCAAATGTACTTTCATCAATGCTCGTAATTGATCCACCATCAAATTGGATTGCTTTTTTTGCATCTCTTATCGTTGCATTATCCATAATAAGCGTTGCCGTCTCACCATTCAGATGAATTTCGCCCCACATGTTATCTCCACAAGCTTGAATTGTTGTGCCGTTTATGAGTTGAAGCTGACCATCATATACTCCCGGAGCAGAATTCAGTCCGTTAAGTTTGATATATGCATCTTCCTCCATGTATATGATGCAATTATCGAATTCAACACTTGCTTCATCAATGAGAAGGTAATCATCGATGATAATGTTCTGGTTTGTGTATGTCTTGTCAACAGATAAGGTTTCACCTACGAAAACGATTGCGTTTGGAGTTGCACAATCAGCATCAAATGGGTACAAAATCACTTCATCTTCAACATTGCATCCTCTTGAGTCTGTGACTTCAACCTCATAAGTCATTGTTGTAGTGATTGAAGCAGTCGGATTAGCAACCGTGGTGGAACTCAAGCCCGTTGAAGGACTCCATGAATAGGAGTAGGGCGGAAGTCCTCCGCTTGCTGTTGGATTGCCTCCAATATTTGAACCTGAAATGATGTATCCACCGTCACCTGCGTCGGCGGTGAGCTCGGATTCGGCAAGTCTGGCAATATAGTTAAGTGAACTAAAGAAACTACTAGTAAATCCACCGCCTGCATATAGTGTATTGTTATACTCGCAGATCGTAAGCCCACTATTAAAAAGGCCACCAGCAACTTGTTCCCACTCCGTTCCTGTCCACTTTGCAATACTGTTTATCGGTGTAGATCCTGATTGTGAAAATTCTCCAATTGCATACAGTTCATTCTGAAATACTAACACTTGGCGTACTATTCCATTAAGCCCATCACCAAATTCGCTCCATGTACTCCCATTCCATTTAGCAACATTATTTACAGTAACACCTCCTAAACTTGTAAATGAACCTGCTGCTACCAAAAAATTGTCAAATGTGGTCATGGATTTTACAATTTGGTCATATCCTATTGTGTTAAGACTTGTAAAGGAGGTTCCATCGTAATATGCAATGCCATAAGCATCAATTCCATTCACGCGACTAAATTCACCCCCAATATAAAGGTACCCATTTGCAGGATACAATGAATGAACTTCTCCATTTGTACCAGTTCCTACTGGTTCCCAGTTAGATCCATTATGCACCGCAATACAATCATAGGTTGTTCCTCCAATATTATAAATAGAACCGCCGGCATATAATGTACTATTGTAAACTGCAAGTGAAATCACATTGGGACCATTTAGTATTCCGCTCACAGGGGTCCATGTGCTTCCATCGTATTTTACTACCTTATCAGAAGCTCCTCCAGGTGTGTTTGTGAACATTCCACCAAAATATATTTCATTGGTTCCAATAACAGAACACCTGACTATTCCGTTAAAACCCGAATAGGTTGAGAAGGATGTTCCGTCCCATTGGGCAAGACGAGAAGATGAGTGTCCACCTGCTGAAGAAAAACTACCTCCTGCATAAAGTTTATTATTAAATTCAGTCAACTCGTAAACAGATCCGTTTGTCCCATCAACGCCGCTAGTCGCATCAATTAGTGGTTCCCAATGCAG
>JAHJBR010000101.1 GCA_018813445.1 Microcaldota archaeon
AGAATGAATGGAATGAAAACAAAGGCGATTCATAAACTAATTATGTGCATATAAGTGATTAATAAGTTAACTGACCCTAGCAATGGTTTTAAACTTTTGTGGAGTAGTATATTTCTGATTTTATGGGTGAGAATTCCAAAAACGCAGTGCTTATTCTAAAGGATGGCTCCATCGTCCACGGAAAAGGATTCGGGGCAGAAGGAATAAGGACCGGGGAGCTTGTTTTTAGTACTGCGATGCAGGGCTATCAGGAAAGTCTGACTGATCCTAGTTATGCAGGGCAAATACTCATATCTACTTACCCACTTATAGGGAATTATGGGATTAGCGATTATGCTTTTGAAAGCAAAAGGATGCACGCAGAGGGATATATTGTAAGGGAAGCGTGTAATTCACCTGAGCATATGGATTCCAAAATGGATTTGGATTCGTTCCTAAAGGAGCAGGGAAAACCAGGGATGCAAGGAGTGGATACTCGTTCTTTGGTTTTGAAATTAAGAAATTACGGAGTTATGCCTGCACTTATTTGTGTGAGTAAAGAGCAGGTGAATGTTGCAGAGCTTCTTAAAAATCTCAAATTTGATTATGAGAATATTGATTTTATTAGTAATATAACTGTGCAAAAACCAGAGGAATATGGAGAAGGGGAGAAAACAGTGGTGCTCATTGATTATGGGGCAAAGAGAAATATAATTACAGAATTAGTGAAAAGGAAATTGAGAGTAGTGGTTATGCCTTCTTTTGCAACTGCTGAAGAGATAAAGACATTTGAACCAGATGGAATAATGCTTTCCAATGGGCCTGGAAATCCTGCTATTCTAACTCATGCACATAAAGTGATAAATGAATTGAAGGATTTACCTATTTTTGGAATATGTTTGGGTAATCAGCTTATTGCCCATGCATTTGGAGGGGACACCTTTAAGTTGAAATTCGGGCATAGGGGAGTGAATCAACCTGTGATTAATCTAAAGGATGGAAGGGTGAGAATTACTACTCAGAATCATGGGTTTGCAGTTGGGAAGATTCCTAAAAAATTCTTGGTGAGTGAGAAGAATGCGAATGATGGAAGTGTAGAGGGATTAGACTATGATGATGGACATATATTCTCTGTGCAATATCATCCTGAGGCAACTCCTGGACCACATGATAATGTGCATCTATTTGATAGGTTTGTAAAAATTATGAGGTGAAAAAATGAAGAATAAATTTTTTGACGAATCGAAAAATATTCTCCATTTTCAAGATACAAAAGAGGTGAAAAAATGAAGAACTTTCTTTCAATGAATGATTTGAAAAAAGAGGAAATAGAAAAAATACTTAAGGTGGCTGAGGAGCTGAAAGATGCAGATACTTTTCCAAAGCCGAAATCAGCAGCTCTTCTGTTTGATAGGCCAAGTACACGAACTAGGGTTTCATTCGAGGTTTCTCTAAGGCAGTTGGGAATGCATCCTATCTATTTGGATTATGTGTTTTCACAACTTGCAAGAGGAGAGAAGATAGAGGATACTGGAAAAGTATTAAGCGGATATGTAAGCTTGATAATTGCAAGGTTGCATAAAAATGAGATGCTCCAACGACTGGCTTCCAACTCTTCTGTTTCAGTGATTAATGCTGCTACTGATAAAGAACATCCTTGTCAGGCGCTTGGAGATTTATACACATTGAAGATGCATGGGCTTCTTGAAAAAGGAATCAGTATTGCATATGTGGGGAATCCAAGGAATAATGTTGCAAATTCATTAATCGCAGGATGCGAGAAATTCGGGGTGAAAATGGTTTTCATTGCGCCTAAAGGTTATCATCCTGATCCAGAATATGCGAAAAATGCAGAAGTACATAATGGGTTTGATGTGAAGGCGGATGTTGTATACTCTAATATATTTGATGTGCCTGAAGATGAATTAAAGAGCTTTCTTCCGTTCCAAATGGATTTGGAAAAACTTGCAAAGTTAGGGGCAAAATTCCACATGCATCCTCTTCCTGCATTTAGAGGAGTAGATGTAAGCGATGAGCTACTTGATTCAGATAAAACATTAGCATGGGAACAGGCACAGAATAAAATAACTGTGCAAAAGGCACTCATGCAATATTTGATGGATTATAAGGGTTAGAAGAATGAATAAGCTAAAAAAAATATTAGTAATAGGTTCAGGGCCAATTGTCATAGGCCAGGCTGCTGAGTTTGATTACTCTGGAACGCAGGCATGCAGGGCATTTAGGGAAGAAGGTTTGAAAGTTGTTCTTGTAAACTCTAATCCTGCAACCATTCAAACCGATCCAGAGATTGCAGATGCGGTTTATATAGAGCCGCTTACCCTTGAGTTTCTGGAAAGGATAATTGAGAGGGAAAGGCCAGATGCAATTTTTGGGAATGTTGGTGGGCAAACTGGATTGAATCTTACCATGGAGCTTTGGAGAAAAGGAATTTTGGAAAAATATGGAGTAGAAGTTATTGGAACTGGACCAGAATCCATAGAAAAAGGAGAAAGCAGAGATATGTTCATAAAGGCAATGAAAAAGATAAAGCAGCCAATACTTCAAGGTAAGCCTGTGAAGAGTTTGGAAGAAGGCCTTGAATTTGTAGAAAATATTGGGTATCCTCTGATTTTAAGGCCTGCCTATACATTAGGGGGGACAGGGGGAGGAGTGGCTGAGAATGAAGAGGAGTTTAAGGAGCTTTTGGAAAGAGGCTTGAGATTGAGTCCTACTAATGAAGTATTGGTTGAAAGAAGCGTTGTGGGTTGGGGGGAGTTTGAATATGAGGTTGTTAGAGATTCTTTTGGGAACAAGATAATTGTTTGTAATATGGAGAATTTTGATCCAATGGGGGTGCACACTGGAGAAAGCATAGTGGTTGCGCCTTCCCAAACCCTTAGTGATAAAGAACATCAAAATCTAAGGGATGCTAGTTTTGCAATAGTGGATGAGCTTGGGATTGTTGGAGGATGCAATGTGCAGTTTGCATTTAATCAAAATACAGGGGATTACTACGTAATAGAAGTAAATCCAAGGCTTTCCAGATCAAGTGCACTTGCAAGTAAAGCAACTGGATTCCCAATTGCAAGGATTGCTGCAAAGCTTGCATTAGGACATAAGCTTTATGAGATAAAAAATGCAGTAACTCAAACTACTCCTGCATCTTTTGAGCCTTCGCTGGATTATGTGGTCGTAAAAATTCCAAGATGGCCATTTGATAAGTTTCCACATCTGGATAGGAAAATAGGAACACAGATGAAAAGCACAGGAGAAGTGATGGCAATAGGAAGAACATTTGAAGAATCACTTCAAAAAGCAATAAGGAGTTTGGATACTCGGCTTCCGAAATTAGAGGATGCTGAAAAATATTTAATGCCTCCTACTGATTTGCGGCTTTTTGCAATATTGGAGATTATTAGAAAAGGAAGAAGAGTCGAGGAGATTGGAGAAAAAACTGGGGTTAATTTATGGTTTTTGCATAAACTTAAGAAAATAGTTGAATTTGAGAATAGGATTAGGAATTCGGTTCTTAGTAAAGGGGTTTTGCAGGAAGCGAAAAAAATGGGATTTTCGGATGCGCAAATAGGTGCATTGAAAGGGCTTCCTGAATTGGAAATAAGAAAAATCAGAAAGGAATTTGGAATAGTTCCAACATATAAGATGGTGGATACGGTTGCAGGGGAATTTGAGGCAAAAACCCCTTATTTTTATTCTACCTATGAAAGTGAAAATGAATCAGTGCCTTTGGAAGGCAAAAAAGTGATAATTATAGGTTCTGGACCAATAAGAATAGGACAGGGCATAGAGTTTGACTATTGTACAGTGCATGCATCTTTCAGTCTTAGAAAGATGGGGATGAAAAGTATAGTGATTAATAATAATCCTGAAACTGTGAGCACAGATTTTGATGTTAGTGATAGGTTGTATTTTGAGCCGCTTACTTTTGAAGATGTCATGAATATAGTTGAGAATGAGGGTGCAGAAACTCCGCTTCTTGTGCAGTATGGTGGGCAGACAGCAATTAATATAGCTGCAAAAGTAGATGGGCATGCGAAAATACTTGGAACTTCTATGAAAGGAATTGATGCTGCAGAAGATAGGGATCTATTTAGGACTCTTGCACTTGAATTAGGGATTCTTCAGCCTGCCAATGCAACTGCAACCAATGAAAAAGAAGCGCTGGAAATTGCTGAAAAAATTACCTATCCTGTGGTTGTAAGACCAAGTTATGTCATAGCTGGAAGAGCAATGCAAATTATTCATTCTCCTGAAGAGCTTAAGAGATATATAAATGAAGCAGTAGAAGTGAGTGAAAAAAGACCTGTGCTTATAGATAAATATTTGGATAATGCAATTGAGTGCGAAGTGGATGGAGTAAGTGATGGGGAAAGGGTGGAAATTGCAGGAATAATGGAGCATATTGAATATGCAGGGGTGCATAGCGGTGATGCAAACATAGTTTATCCATCCATTAGGTTAAGTTCAGAAAGCAAGGAGAAAATTAAGGATTACAGTGAAAAGCTTTGCAGGAAATTAGGGATCGTTGGATTTTTCAATATACAGTTTGCAGTTAGGAATGGAACTGTGTTTGTGCTCGAGGTTAATCCAAGGGCAAGCAGAACTCTTCCTTTCATAAGCAAGGCAAGAGGCGTGAATTTTGCAAAACTTGCAACAGAAGCAATGTGCGGAATTAAAATGGAAAAAGTTGGGAAACCTGAGCCTGCATATTATTCGGTTAAGAGCGTTGTGTTTCCATTTGTAAAACTGCCTGGATTGGATAGTGCGTTAGGGCCAGAGATGAAAAGTACTGGGGAAAGCATGGGCATTTCTTCATCATATGAGTTGGCTTATTATAAGGCGCTTGTTTCTGCTGGTCTGAATGTTAAGAAGAATGCTGCGCTTGTGAGTTTGAAGGAAAAGGACAAGGAATATGCTGGAGAGATTGAAAAAAGGCTTTCTGAATTAGGCTTTGAGATTTATGCAACTCCTGGAACTGCGAAATATATGAAGAATCCGAAAAAAGTTGATAAGATTGGGCAAGGAAAGTTAGATGTGCTTGGGATTATGGATAAAATTGGATTAGTGGTTAATACACCTAGTAAAGGGGGAAAGCCGAATACTGATGGGTTTAGGATTAGAAGGGCTGCTTTGGATAAGGGAATAGCCTGTATAACCGAGATAAATGCTGCCCTTGCATATATTGGGGCTTTGGAAAAAGTTAAAGAACGCAAGATTGATGTTGAAAGGTTTGATGAGTACTGATTTTTGGAAATAGGAAATTAGATAAATTCTACTAAATATAAATAATAGTTATGGGGAGATGTGGGAAAGCAATTGTGCTTGCTGGGATTGCAACTGCATTAGTGGTTGGTATTCCAAACAGTACTGTATTTTCGCGTTCCCAGGATTTGAAGAGCAGGGCGGAAAAGGCATTTGTTGTGAATGAAAAACGCGAAGGGTCAATTTTACCTAATTCCGTAAAAAATGTTAGTGACAAAAAAGAAAAGGTTGGTGTGGTTCAACGCTTGGTTGATGGATTATCAATAAAAAAATGTTATGCTGGGGAAAATAAAGATTCGACAAATAGATCTCCAGATGGTATTTTTTG
>JAHJBR010000102.1 GCA_018813445.1 Microcaldota archaeon
AAATCCCCTCTTGCATGTAAATGGGCAAAATCCGGAACCGGCTCAACAAAATCAAGCTCCTGTGCCATCCGTATATTCTCATCTAATCCTCCGAATGCGCTTTTCTTTCCTACAGTTTCAGCTCCAAGAATGCATTTCACGTCCTTAGAATCCATCTTCTCCTTAATTTCAATAAGCCTTTTCTTTGCAGCCTGAAATGCCTCTTCCTTTCCCATCCCCTGATAAAAACCAGGGTGAAAAACAGTGATCCATCCATTTGCAAGAAAAGTTGCGTTTGCAGCCTGAAAAATATTTCTTTTACTGTTCTCGGCCTTCACTCTATCTGAAGTGCACAAATTCACATAATAGGGCGCATGGGAAGAAATTTTTACATCAACTCCCTTAGCAGCTTTTCCTGCTTCTTCCGCAGCCTTTTCTTTCATTTTTACTCCACGTACAAACTCAATTTCCATTGCTTTTAATCCAATGGAAGCACAATACTCAATCCCTTCTTTAGTTCCACCTTCACATTCCAAAGGAATTCCTGCAGGTCCAAATCTCATCATGCGTTTTTTACTCATAGTTGATTTAAATTATTCTCTCTCCATTTTTCCATAATTATAAACATTTATAATATGTTATAAATAATGTAATGGTTATGCAATCATTAAATCCATCAAGAGTTCCAGGTTCACTTGGCCGTACAAAAAAATCCTTACGGAATATCGCAGATGCTTGCAAGGCAAATATGGACAGTTTACTACCTATTCTTGAAAAAATAAGGATAATCATATCAAGTTCCCCGCAATTTACAAAACTATTAGATAGCCTGCCAAATATAACTAGATCAGGAACAATTCTACGTTTGCGTACAGGGCCCAGGATAAGTAAAAAATCCAGATTGCTTCTAAATGAAGGAAACAACTGTGCAGTAATTCAAAAGATCTTCCCTTTAATTAAGGAAATGCGAGCTATGATAACCTACAAGGCGCCTAGTGACCTTACTTTACAGATCGAGAGAATCCTTACTGGTCTTCTTGCCAAACATAGCGCAATTGTAATAATGAATGAATATTGGGATGGGAAAATTTCTGAAACCGAAGCTCGTTCCAAATTAGAATCACAAGGCCTTAAGCTCCAAGACATTCATGTAAAGATAACGCTTGAAAAAATAAATGCGGAAGGCGCACGGGTATTATTTAATGACGTCAGTTTCATAATAATTCCTGGAAAAGATAAAGCTGATGTATGCAAAGCTGAAATAGATAATTGCCTGCTTAAGATGGCACTAACCATCAAGTTCTATTTCAGTCATTACGGATTTTTATTGGATTCTTAGGGATTAAATTTACGTGATTCCGAATGCATAATAATTATAATTCTTCTTTTCCAAATCTATTTATGCCAAAAGCAAAATCAACAAAAAGAATTACAGAAACCACTACTTATTAGTTTAATCTCTGCATCTGCTTGGCAAGTTGGTGCGGAACCTGAAAAAGATAGATATTTTTTATTATCTTTGTAAATTGTATTTAGGATGAAAGAGAGCAATTTACAAATCCGGTCGTTTGTTGACGACCAACTTTCCACCGTGCGTGGAAATGCAGACAATGTTTGTCGGAAACTTTGTCTTTTCTCTCTCAGAATAAAACAAAGCGTTGGTGATAATAATGAAAATAATGACGATACATGCAGACTATATCGAAGTTGAACCAAAAAACAAAGCAATTAAGGATGCAGAAGACGTAAAGCCTGAGAAAAAGCGTTATGAAGAAGTGCTAGTTGTTTTTACAGGCGTAGAGCAAGGGGACGAAGATATTGCCGCAATCTCCAAAAGTGCAGCTTTTGAAATAGATAAAGTTGCAAAACAAGTTAAGGTCCAGAATATCCTTCTCTATCCTTTAGTTCACCTTACTTCCAAACCATCTCCTCCAAAAGTAGCGTTAGCAGCAGTAAAAAAAACCGAGGAGCTTCTAAAGGAAATGAAATACAATGCAGACCATTCTCCTTTTGGTTGGTATAAGGGTTATTCTCTCAAATGCAAAGGCCATCCACTGAGCGAACTTTCCAGGGAAATAAAAGCAGCATTGGAATCAGAAACACATAAACAAAAAGATTCAGCCCTTGCAGATTCAGCTTCCTTAAAAACCGAATCAAAAATGAAAAGCAAATTCTATATCCTGGGGATGGACGGCGAACTGCACGATATTGATAAATTCGATTTCAAAGGCTATGCAAATTTGGAAAAATTTGCAATCTATGAAACTAAAAAAGTGCGCGCATATGAAAAAGAGCCATTACACATAAAACTCATGAAAGAGCACTCATTAGTTGGATACGAACCCGGTAGTGATTCAGGAAATTTCAGATGGCTTCCAAAAGGGCGTTTAATAAAGAAACTATTGGAACGAGAGATAAGCAACTTTTCAATTGACTATGGGGCCATGGAAGTGGAAACTCCAATTATGTATGATTTTGAGCACCCATCTCTGAAAAAATATCTGAGTAGGTTCCCTGCAAGACAATACGTTGTTTTATCAGATGATAAGAAGTTTTTCCTCCGCTTCTCTGCCTGTTTCGGTCAATTCCTAATCAAACACGACATGGTGATTAGCTATAAACAACTTCCTTTGAAAATGTACGAGCTCACAAGATACAGCTTCAGAAGAGAACAAGCAGGAGAGCTTGCAGGCCTAAAGAGGGTTCGCGCATTAACCATGCCAGATATGCACACCCTAACCGCAACAATACCTGATGCAAAAAAGGAATTTGAAAACCAATTTGCAAAAGCCATGGAATGGAATAAACTTGTAAGATTGGAAGATGTAGAAGTAGGATTCAGAATTCAGACTGATTTCTTTAAAGAGAATAAAGAGTGGTATATGGGCCTAGTGAAGAAATTTGGAAAACCTTTCCTTGTGGAAATGTACGATGAACGCTATGCCTATTTCATCACCAAATTCGAATTTAATTTTGTGGACAACATGGACAAAGCCAGCGCATTAGGTACAGTGCAAATAGATGTGGAAAACGCCGAAACCTACGACATAAACTATGTAGGTGGAGATGGCCAAAAGCATCGTCCATATATCCTTCACGCATCATTAAGCGGAAGCCTGGAAAGAGTAGTTTATGCCATGCTTGAACAGGAAGCAATGCACATGAAGCAAGGGAAAAAAGGGCAATTTCCTCTATGGCTTTCCCCAACCCAAGTGCGTTTAATTCCAATAGGTGAAAAGCACCTCAAATTCGCATTAGATATGCATAAATCTGCAAATGAAAGAAAGGTTAGGGTGGATTTGGATGATACAGAAGAAACCCTTGGAAAGAAAATAAGAAATGCAGAAATGGATTGGTGCCCATACATCGCAGTAATCGGAGATAATGAAATGCAAACTGGAAAAATCTCAGTCTCTATCCGCGAAACCGGGGAAAAGAAGGAAATGGAATTTTCTGAACTGCTTTCAGAAATAGAGGGAAAGACTAAACAGATGCCGTATGAACCCATAAGCTTTGGAAAAAGAGTGAGTGAAAGGCCTGTGATTTGATTATTTCCCAATCAACATAAGCTGTGCAATGAGAGCCTCAATTTGTATCCTTTCATTAGCCCCTTCCACCAGCCTAAAATTATATTCACCCAACTTGTCCACTAGCTCAACTTTTTTCTTTTCATCTATTTTCAGATTATCTACTTCTCTATACATTTGAAGCAGTACATCTTCTCCAGAAAGTCCATAGCTAATAATAAGAGAATCCAATTTCTTTCTTGCTTCCAAAAACTTTCCAGAAATAGCAAGCTCCATCATCTCCCTTACCTCTTTGGGCTCAGCCCTAGAAGAGATCTTATATACTAATTCCCTTGTAATGTGCTTCCCATGTATCGCAGCACCCTGCAATACATTTATTGTTTTCCTCATATCTCCATCAGAAATATAAAAAAGTGCATTAAATGCATCCTCATCCACATTTAGCCCCTCATTTTTAGCAACATGCTCCAAACTTTTCCTTACATCTTTTTCATTCAACTTAAGAAACCTAAATATCGCAGTCCTGCTCTGAATAGGCTCAATTATCTTGGAAGAATAATTACAGCTAAGTATGAATCTAGTGGAGCTAGACCATACTTCCATAGTTCTTCTTAATGCATGCTGCGCATCCGGAGTAAGAGCATCTGCCTCATCTAAAAATATCAGCTTGAACCAATTCTTGCCCATTGCAACGCTTCTTGCAAAATCCTTTATTTTTCCCCTTACTATATCTATTCCTCTTTCATCCGAAGCATTCAATTCAAGAAAATTCCCAGCCACTTCTCCATCATAGAGCTCATGCGCAAGTGCAATAGTCGCAGTAGTCTTTCCTACCCCTGGCGGCCCTGCAAAAAGCATATTGGGCATATTCTTGGATTTTACAAAAGCAGAAAGAGTTTTAATTACCTCTTCCTGACCAGCAACTTCATCTAGTCTTTTAGGCCTATACTTCTCAGTCCATGGCAGAAACTCATTATCGTCCATTTAATCTCCCTTGCCTTATCATACAGGTCAAATATTATAATACTGCTTTCCCAAAATATATTTATGAAGATTACTCTTAATGGAAAAAAGCAGAAATCAAAATTCAAGAAAGGCAAAATCTCTGTTCTACTTTCAAAACTTTCACTAAGAACTGAAGAAGTAATAGTGAAAGTAAATGGAAAACCAGTTCCTGAAGACACTGAAATTTCAGATAAAGATAAAGTGGAAATAATAAAAGTAGTTTTTGGTGGTTAATATGAAAACTGCTCCTTGTTTTGTGTGTAAAAAACCATCAGTAATACACCTTGCATATGCTGCACAGCATCTTTGTTCAGGATGCTTCATAAAACATATTGAAAAACGCTTCATGCAATCAGTAAGAGAATTTCGCATGATAAATGCAAGAGAGCATATAGCAATAGGGCTTTCGGGAGGAAAAGACAGCGTAGTTCTTCTTCATCTCCTTTCAATGCTCCGCAAAAAACTCCCATTCAAAATTTCAGCAATCGCAATTGATGAAGGAATAAAAGGTTATCGCAACCTCACTCTAATAACTGCAAAAAAGGAATGCAAAAAACTTAAAATCCCACTCAAAATTCTTTCTTTCAAAAAAGATTTGAATTATTCCCTAGATGCAATAATGAAAAAAACAAACAAAGCAGCATGCAGTTGGTGCGGAGTATTTAGAAGATATTTACTCAATTTAGGTGCAAGACAAGTTAATGCAGATAAAATTGCAATCGGTCATAATCTAGATGATATTTCCCAAACTGTGCTAATGAATATTATGCGCAATGAACCACTGCGTTTAGTGCGCTTCCTAGACCCACTAACCCTGAATGAACACCTTATTCCAAGAATCCGCCCGTTAATTAGAATTCCTGAAAAGGAAATCGCATTGTATGCAATGCTCAAGGGATTAGAAATAAAATTCATGGAATGCCCATACGCTCATTTCTCATTCAGGCAGCATATAAAGGAGCAGCTCAATGATACAGAAGAAAAGTACCCTGGAACAAAGCTCCGCATCCTTAAAAGCTTTATAGAAATGGAAAAGCTCATGCGGAAATCCCTCAAGGATAAAGAATTTGTTTTCATTCCGTGCAAGAAATGTGGAGAACCATCAAGCACCATTTCATGCATGAAATGCAAAATGCTTGAAGAGCTTAGCAAATAATAACTTTACTCTTCAATTAATTACATGGCCTCTTTGGAAGAAAGATTATCTAAGATTGAACAGCGAAACGCAAAAGTAGAATCAGACAAGGCCTGGGAAACCAGCTACACACGCAGAATACTTATTGCTACATTCACTTACCTAGCAATCTCGCTTTACTTTTATGCAATAAACCTTCCCAACCCATGGCTAAATGCAATAGTTCCAACTTTAGGTTTCCTTTTATCCACGCTCACACTTCATTTTTTCAAAAAAATCTGGATTATTAAATTATATAAAAAGTGATTTATCTATGGAATTAGTTTTTCTAGGAACCGGAGGCGGAAGAATAAACCTTCTCCAACAAAACAGATGGACCGGAGGTTTTAGAATAAATGGAAGCATGAATATTCATGTGGATCCAGGCCCAGGTGCCCTTATACGGAGTCTTCAAATAGGTCAAAAGCCCATGAATCTAGATGCAATAATTGTTACTCATATGCATCTAGACCATTGCTCTGATGCAAATGTGCTTATTGAAGCAATGAGCCACTACACTTTGAAAAAAAGAGGAATAATAATTGGAAGCAAAAATTCCATACAAGGAGATTCTGAAGGTAATAAAGTATTCACTTCTTTTCATCTGTCTAAAGTTCAAGATATATATTCTGCAAACTGGGGAGAAAAAAAGCATTTTTCTAATGAAAAAGGAGAATTTGAAATTGAAATAACGAAATGCAAGCACGAAGAAGAAACATGCTTCGGCTTTAAATTAAAAATGGATAATCAAACAATAGGTTACACAAGCGATACAGAATCTTTCCCGGGCTTATATGAGCAATATCTGGGGTGTGAATACCTTATAATAAACACCATGAAACCCAATAAGGACAAATATGTTGGACATTTAACTTCTAATGAAGCAGTGGATCTTCTGAAAATTACAAAACCAAAAATGGCTATTCTTACTCACATGGGAATGAAGATGCTTAGGGAAGGGCCGGAAAAAGAAGCTGCAAAAATAGAAAAGCAAAGCGGAATAAGAACAATCCCAGCAAAAGACGGAATGGTCCTTAAGCCAGATTTGGAAGAACAATTCTAATTACCTTTAAATTATTTGTCCAATATTATCTATTTGATAAAAATGAACTCCCAGAGACATTTACGAATTATTAAACCAGATGCTCCTATTGGAGAAGTACTGTCCAAACCACAGTTCCAAAAAACATTAACTATTAGATGTAAGGTTGACAAATTCCTAGCAAAACAACAGGAAGCACTACAAACCTATTCAACAGAAAAAAAAGGAACTGCAAAAAAGTTTGATTCAGTTGATGAACTCGTAATACATTTAAGTGATTTATTCAGGCATCTAGAAGCAGCCACTAAATTTTATCCAAAAATACAAGACTTGGGTCCATTCATGACAAAACCTACAGCTGATTTAGCATTATCTAAACTTGAAAATCTTGCATTATACATAAATGTTTATTCAGAAATCGTATTAGATATACTTAGAGATATAGCAGCAATAAACACCATGTATTCAAAAGACTCGGCTTTTCCTAATCCAAAAGATGTACCAAATTTAACTCAACAAATAGCCGGTTTGAAAAAAGCTCTTGATTCAGGACAACTAAACAGAAATGATCAAGATTTATTCTTTGCAGCATTGCAAAGCCTACAAACAGACACTCCATACAGATGCGTTCCAAAACGTATAAATGAAAAAGCACTTATTGTACTTAATATGGAAGCGATTTTTTCCTTAATTCTTGAAATAAGACAAATTGAATCTACGGAAAACTGTGAAATAGCTGCACTTTCATTCTCAGAACCAACTTGCACACTTGCCTCAGAGATCCAGCTTCTTATTAGTAAGAACTCCCACCTTTTTTCTAATAGATTTTTAAAGGAAGATTCACAATAGGATATACCCAATTTTTAAAATGGGTATGAGTACTCAAGGTGAACTTATGGGAATTACTCTATATTTGAATAGAAAAAAAAATGAAATAAGTGTAAAAGAACCGCAGGATGTAAGCTCTTTAACCAATGGCTTTTACGGAGAGATGCAAAAAGGAATAATCTTTCTCCAGCCTGAAGAAGCCCTTTATCTAATGGATATAAGAAATGCAAAATGTGTGGACGATTCATTGAATCAGTATTCATTCAATGATATTGCCTCATTATTCCTAAAAAAGAAGAAACTACTAGCCCGTTATTTAACTCTTAAGGATTGGAGAGACCGCGGTTTAATGCTTAGGCCTAGTGAAGAAGCAGCAAAATTGGATTTCCAACCCAATACAAAAAAATACAAAGGCGGCTCATTCAAAATGGATCCTTATTCTTTGCAAGCAGTATTCTTTCCAGATGATCTAATCACAGTAATAGATGACGAGGCAAGTGGAAAAGAGCTTTATGAAAAATATTGGATTGGCCAGTTCGGAACATATAAAGCAGCACATAGGGGAAAAATAGCCAAACTAGATGTCTATGAAACAATTTTTCTATTAAAATATGCTAACCTTTCTTTGAAAAACTCCAATTTAGATGAAGTAATGAAAGAAGCTGATGACCGCATAAAATATTTTGATGATATGTATGCAGTTTACGAAGACTGGCGCAACCGTGGATATGTTGTAAAAACCGGGTTCAAGTTTGGAACCCATTTTAGGATTTATTTCCCTGGCGCTTCTCCAATCCGTGAAAACGACGAATGGATACATTCTAGACATGTGATCCACGTATTCCCTAGAAGAAGCAAATTGATAATTTCAGAATGGTCTAGGGCAATAAGAGTAGCACATTCAGTAAAAAAGACATTTATTCTTGCAATCCCTGGAAAAAAACTAAATATAAAAATCAACCCTAAAAAACCCCGTCTTGATTTCCTTCTCTACCATAGGAAAAAAGGAGGAATACAAACACCAAAGGATGGGCACCCCCGTTTTTTAATGTATTCCCTTTCTGAAGATGAATATTTGGGCGGAGAGCAGCTTGCAGAAGCTTTATTCGAAGCAAAACACTATGGATTGGAAGTTTTGCTTGCAATCTCAGATAGAGAAAGCAGTGTAACCTATT
>JAHJBR010000103.1 GCA_018813445.1 Microcaldota archaeon
ATGAGACTGGAGTGAGGACCATTGAAGGAAAGGATTGGGGAGTTATGGACGAGCTAGGTGGTTTAGGAGAAGATCAAATATTCCAGAATATGGAATGGGAGCAGGAAAACATAACTGTTGTTTATTTTATGGGTCGAATTGCTCTGCGTGCAAGGCACTGGAACAGTGGTTCATACAAGAAAAGCTAAAATATAATGATAGTGTGACTTGGGTTAATATTAATGTGGATAATGCTTCTGGGTGGAGCGAGTATCTGAAATTCGCTGATGGATATGATGTTCCGTTAAAAGAAAGATATGTTCCAATGGTTTATGTTGGAAACAGCTATGGTTGGGGAATAGACGGAATTAGGAATAACATGGGTGTTTGGATAAGCGAATGTCAGCAGAATGGATGTTATAGTCCATATGAGATGCTTAAATGAGCGAGAAAAAAATTGCAAATATTGTTCCGGTTCAAATGACAGATGCATATGCCATTAGTTTTGGGATGGTGGAGGGAAAATATGCAGTAAATAAATATCTGAAATTGTTTTTAGACAGATTCGATGCTGCAGAAAAAGATGGCAAAAAAGAAGTTGTGTTAAAGATAGGGGAAAGACTGGAAAAAGGAAATGAACGGGAAAGAGAAATAGCTGCAACCATACTCTATCAGCTATCTTTAAAAGAATTCAATATTGATTCCGCTCTGCCTTCTCTGTTTTTTGCACTTAGGAAAACAGATGGTGCTCTTGAAAATGTATTCAGAACACTAGATAATCTAATGTCGCAACCATATTATGAATCAGCGATAAAACAGGGCTTGCCGTCAGTAATTGAAACATGCACTAAAGATGAATTAAGTAACATAAAACGATGGATAACGTACATTTATGCAGATAAAACATTGGACGCATCTGAAAGGAGATTTCAAAAATCTATGATCGAGCTCATAAATGATACGGGTGCACAATTGACTAAAAAAGGAAAAAAGCCTGACGATAGACTTATTGCGACAAACTATTAGAAAAGAGATAAAAGCTTTTAGCAGTTATTTAGTGTATGGTAATAAATAGAATAAAATATATTTTGGCTGTTTTTTTATTAATAATTGGAATAATTTTTATTGGGTTTTTTTCTCAACGTTGCACTGACTCAGATGGAGATATGCAACTTGAGGATAGTTATTATGTTAAAGGGGCAACTACAACAAACTTTTTGTTTGTTTTTCCCATGAAGGCCATAGACACTTGTGATGGAGAGGTTCTAACTGAGTTTTATTGTAAAGATAGCAACATACAGAAAACTGAATATATGTGTCCCTATGGATGTGAAGAAGGGGCGTGTGTACTAGGTTTGTGTGGGAATGGAAACTGTGATATTGGTGAAAATAATGGGAATTGTCCTGAAGATTGCGAAGCTAGTGTTGAATTAGATATATTTAGTTATTTGTGTGGGGATCCAGATGGGCCTTATCCGGATTTGTATAGGAATAACGTTTACCCCTACAATCCTAATGAGTCTATTGAAAAATATTGCAATTCAGAACCCTGGACAGATGATCCGAAAGCGCTGTTTGAAAGTGGGGATAAAAAAGAAATAAACAATGTGCAGGCAAATGCAAGGATTTTTCTGCCTGGGGATCTGGGTTATGGAATTGTGAATGGAAATGTAGTGGATAACAAAGGAAATGTTCTAGAGGGTGTTGATGTTTATATGGTAAAGGGCAAACCGCTTTACCCTGTAACAAAAACAGATGCGAAGGGAGAATTTTCATTAACACTTCCGGTTGCATCTCCAAGGGGAATAGTTTTTGCAGAAAAGAAAGGATATCTCTCTAATAGTGTTGGTAATATTGATCTGATTGACAATAGGGAAAAGAATGTTACGATCACATTGCTTCTGGAGAATATAACTAAGGCACATATTTATTCAGAAAGGTTGATTGTGTCTACGATCCAGGTTATTGATATTTACAATCAAAGTGAGAATGAGATTCTACCTCTTAATTATAGTGCTGTTTTGGATCCGTCTTTATATCCTGAAAATGTGAAAATATATTTGCAAAGCGATGAGCTTCTCAATTACAAAGATCCTTTAGTGCAGGAAGCGATTCAGGAAATCTGGGACAGTGTTCCAGAAACGCAGAGGAAAAATCAGACTGAAGTGGTGAAGGCTGCTTATGCATGGAAGGCAAAGAATGTTTATAGGGAAACCTGGCAGATGAGCGGTGAAGCGTCTGCAGCCAATAGTCTGGGAAATTGGGGGACTTCTTGGAAAGAATGGATGTTTAGTGCTAGTGAGGCGATCAAGTATAAACGAGGGATTTGTTTGGATAGTGAGATTGTAATGACAGCGTTATTACGGGGTTTGGAGATTCCTGCAAGGCAAACACCAACACTTCCGAGCCATCCAGTAACGCAATGGTGGGTTCAGCTTCCAAATGGAAGTGGGTATTGGGCGAATTTACAAGCTTCAAAGGCCACAATGTATTATGTATTAAACCATGAGAATTTTTATGGGGCAATTCCTTCAGAACCTGAAAATATGTTGGGCATGATCCCAATAGATGGAAGAGATCTGCCAATTCCAGCAGATTATATGGTGGATAATCCGACGTGGTCTTTGGAAATAATGCAACAGGTTTATGTGAATAAAGACAGTAAATCAAATGCAAGTATAAATCAGTTGATGCAGGCGTTTGAAAAGGATGGGCCAGATGCAAATTATTTTGGTGAAATCCCATCCTATGGTTGTCGTGAGAATGGCTGTTATTATGTAAAATCATTTGGAATGGAACTGGATTTAGTGAACCTTGGCGATCAAGAGATTATTGATTTTACAATTCCACTGTTGAATAATCCAATTCATAATGTATGTGATTTGGATAAGGAAAATTTCATGAATTGTAGTTCTATCTGGGGGAATAATGGCACTGTGGCTAAAGTCTGGACAAATCATCCGGAATGGTTGGCAGAAAGCATAATCGAGACTGAATACAATCCAATTACAAATTTAACTATGAAAATAGTTAAAGTTAGGATGAATGTTTCACAGATGTGTGCAAGCGATAAGAATTGTGCTTCAGATCGTATATGTGAAAAAGGAGTTTGTGAGATAAGCGATAGTGTGAATGAAAAACTCTATTGTGGAGATAATATTTGTGATGAACATGAAGGGAAATTCCAGAACTGCCCACAGGATTGTGAAATAACTGAATATAGACAATAACTAATATCTGAAAATTCCTTTTGCTTCGCTTATTCTTGGAATCATGGCACAAAGAAAGGCTTGCTCATTCATCTCCTGGCGGGAAAGAAGACCTGCTGAAAGATAGTGAATTGCACCTTTTTTGTATCCGATTTTGTTTATTCCTGAAAGCTCTTCCATCACTGCACCCAAATCATTGTGTTCAGAAAGAAGTTCGATTGCTTGAGATGGCATCTGGAATCCCATGCTGTTTCCAAAAGTTGTTTTTTCACCATCAAAAATAGCACAGATTGCAATATCGTGGTGTCTGCCTGCCATATTAAATATTCCACTTTCAAATCCGATTCCGAAATCAGCATTGGTTGCATAATAGGCTGCTTTTGCACGGTTTTCTGCACCCTGTACTGTTTCTTGATCAAATGGTTGTTCATTTATTCCTGAATCAACTCTCAGGGTTTTTATGCGGAATTTTCCAAATATTTTTTTAGCTGCTTTCCCTAATCCTTGTTTTTTGCTTGGATTTAGCGTTCCGAGGGAAAAAATTACTGCACTGATCCTCTTTCCATTTGAATCAATTTTCTTTTGTTGGATTCTTGAAGATGAGATTTTAATGTAATCCTGGGCATAGACAATCGGAACTGAGATGATATTAAGCGGTTTAAGTTTTTTAGCAACACGTTTTTTGTTTATTTCTTCTGCCACTGATTCGGTTTCAGATGAGACAACTATTGCATCCCCATCTTCAGATAGTGTTGGTCCAAATTCATCTTCTATTTTTATTATTGCAAAAAATTTGGACTTGTTTTTTAGGAGTTTGAATAAAAATTTCTCAAGGTTTGCTTTTCGTATTTTATATGGGATCTGAATGCGTGTTTTTTTAGATGATACAAAGCGATCGCTGGTTAAGCCGATAACTATTTCATCGAAAGTAAATGCTGCATTAAATAGCTTTTCATGTCCTTTGTGAATTATATTGAATGTGCCACCTAGAAAACATTTCATAAATAGCGATTGGAAATGAATTATTAAATACCTCACGCATAATTGAAATATGCGGATAGTCAAAATAGATAAAAAAAATAATGAAATCATTGTGATTCCTGAGACTCTGGATGATTTGTGGCATCTCGAAAGAATAGTGGAAGTAGGAGATTTCGTTGAATCCAGAACATTTAGGAGTGTAAAGCTAGGAACAAGTGAGGAGCGAAAGCCAGTGTTCATTAGGATTCAAGTTGAGAAAATTGAGTTTGCAAAATTTGCGAATAGGCTGCGGCTTACTGGAAAAATCGTGCAAGGAAGCCCTGCTGAATTCATACAAATGGGCAAATACCACACAATCGAAGCTGAAAAGGATGGAAAAATAACTCTTATTAAGAAGTGGAAACAACACCACATAAAAAGATTGAAGGAAGCTGAGAAGGAAGCAAAACGGCCTAGGATAAGAATAATTGTAATGGATGATGAAAAGGCACTCACTGCGCTTGTGATGGGCTATGGGATTGAGTTTGGTCCTGAAATACATTGCGAGGCAAGAAAAAGAGATGAGAAATTCGAAGAAAAGAAATTGAAATATTATTCTGAGATAATGACTGAGATGGAAAGGCATGAAGAAAAATGCATAGTTGCCGGACCAGGTTTTGAAAAGGACAATTTCAAGAAATATTTAGGGAAAAAGAATCCTGAGTTATTGAAAAAAATTGTTTTTGAAACTGTGAGTTATGCAGAAAGAACAGGCGTGAATGAATTGCTTAAACGCGGCCTGGTGGGTCGCTTGATAGGTGAAGCAAGGATAGAAACTGAAGCCGCAATAATAGAACGGTTAATGGTACATATAAACAAGGATGATGGGCTTGCAGAATATGGTTTTGAAAGAGTGAAAAATGCAATTGAGATGGGTGCTGCTGAAATTGTTCTTGTATTGGACGAGGGCCTTAGGAATGATAAGAGTATTGAAGAACTTGTAGAGGTTGCTGAAAAAAGCAGTGTGGTAGTTATCTTTTCCTCTGAGGCTGAACCTGGGCAACAGCTTAAGGGACTTGGAAATGTTGCTGCAATACTAAGATTCAGAGTTGCTGGAAATGAATAAAACTAATCTAAGAGCTGAAATGAATGCCAAACGAAACAGTTTGGATGATGAAGAGATAATCAATGCTAGTGAAAGAGTTTTGAAAAATTTGTTTGTGCAAAATGAGTTGGTTTCATCCAGTTGTATCGGATTGTATATGGCAACACAAGGTGAAATAGATGTGGGTGGTACAATTTCTTTTGCAAAGAGATTGGGGAAGGAGATAGGTCTTCCTAGAATTGTTGAAAACAAGATTAAATTTTATAGATTTGAAGGTTTTGACCAATTAAAGAAAGGAAGGTTTGGGATCCTTGAACCTATAGGTGGAAGGGAATGCAAGCCAGAATTGCTCGTTGTGACTGGTGTGGCTTTTGATTTGAATAAGCATAGGTTGGGTTTTGGAAAAGGATATTACGATGAGTATTTAAGCAAACATAGGGTTTTTTCTATAGGTGTTTGTTATGAGTGGCAGCTGCTTGATAACGTACCTAAAGAAAAGCATGATATGCAAATGGATAAAATAATTGCTGAAGATTGGGTAATAGAGTGATATTATGGTGTCTTTTGCAATATTGGCAAGTGGAAGCGGAACAAACTTTCAGGCGCTTATAGATGGAGTAACTAGTGGGGAATTAAAGAATGTGGAATTGAAACTATTGATTACGGATAATGTGGAGGCCAAAGCAATTGAAAGAGCAAAAAAAGCAGGAATTCCCCATCACGTGGTATTACGGGCAGATTATCCCACTAGGGAGGAAATGGATAGAGAAATAATCAAATTAGTTGAGTCACATCAAGCCGATTATATCTTTTTGCTTGGATATATGAAGATATTGAAGGCCGATGAATTCTTTCAGAAGTATATGAATAAAATAATCAATCTTCATCCATCTATATTACCTTCTTTTGTCGGTATGGATGCGCAGAAGCAAGCGTTTGATTATGGATGTAAGGTAAGTGGAATCACCGTTCATTTTGTGGATTCTGGATTGGATCATGGACCTGTGATATATCAAAAGTGTGCGGATATTTCAAATTGTAAGAGTTGGGAAGAAGTACATGAAGTTTTGCGGGTGCTTGAGCATAGAGGAGTAAAAAAGGTTGCAGAAATGCTTGCAAAAGGAAGATTTATTGTTGAAGGAAGAAGAACTCATTACGTGGAAGACGCTCCAGGAAAAGAGTCATGGTGATATTGAGTTTTCCACTCTTTTCCTTCCTTTTCCTATAAAATCAGGGTAGAATTTTTTATCTTTTAATTTTCCTATCCCTAAAGTATGATTTCCAAGTTTAGCTATTCTTAAACCAACACCATCTTCAATTACTTCTACAAATTCTGATTCCACAAAATATTTTGCTTGTCTTTCATTCAGTTGGATTATGTTTTTTGTTGCTTGTGTGCCGAACATCTGAATAAATTCACTCTTTACTTCAATGCCTTTTGTGGAAACTTTTCCAGCAACAAAACCCATATAACCAGAAGGCTTGAGCATCATGAGTGTTTTTGAATAAACACGAATCACTGACTCGTGTTCCTGAAGGATTACTGATTTGGGCAATGTAATACCAAAGTCCTTTTCTGTAAATTTTTTGAATGTTGTAACATGACTCATTTTATCCCTTTTTTATTTTGGCTATGAAAAAACCCTCGCTGTGAAAATGGAATGGGTAGATTCTTGCAACTTTTTTGAATTCTGAACCGTATTCGGATAGGCCGGAATCGTGGGAAAAATCTAATTCTGTACTAACTGGAGTTAGTTTTGCACCGGCTCTTTTTTCTAATAGTAGTTTAACAACTTCTTCATTTTCTCGTTTTTCATAAGTGCAGGTTGAATAAACGAGTTCACCGCCTGGTTTAAGGGAGTCGTAAGCTGAGAAAAGCATTTTTATCTGGGTTTTTGAGAGCTCGTAGCTTAAATTTGGGGTGAATTTTTTGTATGCGAACGGTTGTGATAGTGATGAGCAGGGGGCATCCACAAATGCCTTTGAAAAATATTTAAGAATTCCTAATTTAGTAGCATCGCGAACAGTTACTTTTGTATTTATTACACCTAAACGGGCGATATTTGCGAAGAGCGCAGAGGCACGCTCCCATTTCACATCGTTGGCAAGGATTGCGCCTTTATTTTGCATAAGCATTGCTGCATGTGTGGTTTTTGAACCTGGGGCTGCTGCTGCATCTAAAATCAAGTCGCCTTGTTTTGGATTTAGAATTAATGAAGGGAGCATAGATGACAGAGATTGTGTATGTAGATATCCTAAAAAATATTCCCAAGTTGCACCTAGTCTGGATGAGTTTTCGTCTTCTGAATAGAACCCAAATTCATAGAATGTGGGTTTGAGTTTTAGTTTAGTGGTTTTGAAGAATACTTCTTTGGGGATTTTTAAGGTGTTGATTCTTATTGTTGGCTTTATCTCTGTGGAAAGGACCTTATCTGCGTCCGTGAATGTGGAAAGATAGTCTTTGAATTGATTTTCATCCATATGTAAAGGATACTACCAACATTTTAAAACTCGAGATGCAGATCTGGAAAGATTAGATAGTAATGAAAATTGGGCCTGCGGAGAGTACCACCTTATCTATTCACATCCGTCTGTCTTTTGGGGGTGAACGACTTAGCCCCTTTTCTTTTGGAAAGAAAAGGGGATATGGCTTTGGACTCCGGACCTATGGCTAACTCAGTCTTCGTCATCTAATTGTCTTAGAGGACGCCATATAAGACCATCGCTCTAACCTGGCTGAGCTACAGGCCCATGAATACCTAAAAATAAGGCTGGAAATCTATTTAAAGAGTGGTTTTGGCTTTATGAGATACTGCAAAGGGTTTAAAACATTGACAACGCCAATAAAAACGGTTGGAATGGATTTGTTAACTGGCTCATTTGGAGCTTTTGCAAAAAGAGTAATGCATGCTGTGCGAATGGGAAAACTCAGCGAACAGGATGTAAAGGCTTTGGAAATGCTATTGGAGAAAACAGGAACTAGATATACTGTTCTTTCAAGAGCCACAGTAAACATGTTGGGGGAAGGGGATGAAGGAAAACAGGATATGAGAGAATTTGTAGGTATTATAGAGGCAGCTGGGAAAAGGATTAATCAGGGTAAGACTCCTTTAAGTGAAGAGGATAAAGGAAAGCTTCAGAATCTATTTGTAAATCATCAACTTTCATTAAAGGCGGCTAAAAATTTTGCTTTAAGTATAGATGCTGTGCTTGTTGGAGAATTATTAAGCCAAATGAAAGAAAAGGATTCAATTACACCAAAAAAGACAGTTGATTCGGATAGGAGAGTAACAGTTTGAGTGTGTGGAAAAATGAAAACCAAACTGACCCCTGAGCTGTCTTACATAATAGGATTATGGTCTAAAAGAAGGACTGTTGAAGGAATAGGTATAATTGGGTATCCCGAGGCGCAAGAAGTTTTTGTAAAGGAAGTTTTGTCACAAAATCTCACTCCGTCGGATAAGATGCTTACAGATGCAGACAAAGTGTATTTTTATCATAGTAGATATCGTAAGTTTTTTCAGCAAGTTGAAGAAGACAAGCTGGAAAGATACAAATATTTGAATGAGTATGCAGCTAGTTATTTGGCAGGTGTTTTTGATGCTGTCGGTGGGATAACCGAGCGTGGTGTGGTGTACCTAAACAGGTTTAATTCGATTGATGAAGTATTATTATTGCGATTAGGATTCCCTGTTAAAAAAAGTGAAGGGAAATTATTAATTGGAAGGCCCAAGGCGTTTTTACTATTTATTAAAAACTACACAAAACTTTTTACAACCCACCCAGTCATGGAGACGTTGAAAAAAAAGGGAAGAAGATGAGATTCAAAATAATAGTTAATAGGGAAAAGAAATGGGCTAAAAATCTTGGGCAGAAAGTTGCTAATTTTATCCGAGGAATGGGATCAAAGATAGTACTGAAAAATGAGGAGGTGAGTATAATCATTGGGGGAGATGGAACAATCTTTTTCCATAAAGATAATGCAAATGGAGCGATTTTTGCCATTGGTGGAAAGAATAGTGTGGTTTGTCAGACTAAAAAAGAAAACTGGAAGAAAAAG
>JAHJBR010000104.1 GCA_018813445.1 Microcaldota archaeon
TCAAAGCTTCCTGAAGATATTGCACCTAGAGCAATCCAGGCATTCATGGAAAGCGGGCAGGAAAACTTTTTAGAATGGGCAAAAAGCTCAGGAGATAAGGAAATACAAAGATTCGCATCTATTCTGGAAAAGATTGCAGCAAATTCAGACAAACTGAATCAGCTTATACCTCTATTGGAAACGATTGAAAAAAGGCTTAAAATAGACACTGCATTAAGTATCGGAATGGTTGTGGGTTCTGTAATTCCCACAGGCTCATTAGTAACAAAAGGAGTTACGAAAGCAGTCGAAGCCGCAGCAGCTAGAGTAGTGGTAAAAGAAGGAACCAAGAAAGCACTCACCTTTGCAGGCGGTTTCCTTGTAGATAATATTATTGGAGATACAACCGGAATATTATTATCCGGAGCCGATGCAGGCGCAACTTTGAAGGCAGCTCTTCCAGGATATATACTTGGATTAGGCCTAATAGGTGGAGGAAAAACCCTTGCTTCTCAGCTTACTCGAGAAAATCTAAGATCCATCTCAGATTATATGCAGGAAGCAGCGAAAAAAGCTCTTAGTCTTGGTTCACGCGCAGTGGATATTATTCCAAGCAAGAATCTGGTTGAATATGCAAGAAGCTTTGTTCAGCTGAAATCAGTTTCACAAATACAGGATTTTCTTATCAGATCATTTGATGAAACCACAAAATTCATTGGAACAGCAGCAAAAAGAGCAGGCCAAACAGCTTCCATGAACTACGCGGTTTTTGTAATCGATAAATCAAAGACATGGTTGCTCAACAGCCTCACCCCAGATATTCCAAAATATATTGGGGATGCTGGACTCGAGATATATTTTTCTGCAGTAAAAAGAATGGAAGATAAATACAAAAGTGCAGGACTTTTCGCACGCACCACTAAGCAAGGAGATGAACTTCTTTTTGTTCTTAGCGGGGATCAAGCCAAAACTTTAGGAAAGACTATTATGCAGGAGTTTGCACAGATCGTAGAAGATGAAGCGATAAAAAGAGGTTTTAGGAAAGATGTCCATCCTGGAATTTTTGAAGCCCTTACTGGGTTTTCTTCTCATCGTGCAGACTTCACAGTGCGCGCTGAAAAAAATGGAGCAGTGGCCATTTTCGATCCAAAAGGAAGAAAAACCCAATTGGATGATTTAGTTACAGAAGCAGAAGTAGCTCCTTTACTAGTTACCATTTCAAAAGCAGCTCAGGATCAGCTCAGGCCATTAATAGACCTTAAGCTCGGAAGATTACCTGCAAGAATTCCTGACAATGTTCCTGCAGATGTGCATTTGTTGTTCAGGATGAACTTTGATTCTCCAACTAGCTCTGCACTCATGAGCATTGCAGAAGGCGCAGAAAAAGCAGTTTCACAAGCAGGAATGAACCTTGCGGGCCCAAGCATAATAAATCTTCTTGGACACCGTGTAACCGATGCATTAACCTCTGTATATTTTTCTGCATTGGAAAAAGCCCTTAAAGGAAAAGGAGTGGACATTTACTTAACCGGACCCATGAGCTTTGGATTCAAATTAAGAAAAGGAGCACAAGGAAATCTTTCAGAAATTGTGTCAAAAGCAGCAGCAGAAGCAGAAAAAAGCTTTGTAAGAGAAGCAAAAGGATTAGGGATAATCGGAGCAGTTTCAGCAACTGCCCAAAAACGTTTCGAAGCAGAGCAAAAATTTGTTTCAGAAGCACTAGGATTTGCAGCCAAAACTGAAAAAATTGAGATGATGAATTTGGGAATCGCACTGCTCCATGTTGATGGGCTTTCCCTTTCCGCAGTAAACAAAGGCAGTTTTTTCGGAAGCACCATCTCTTCTCTAGAAGGAGTTAAATTACCTGGTTGGGTAAGGAATGCCGTTGATTTTGCCTATTTTCTTCGCACCCAAGGTTTGTCAGAATCTCAATTGAAAAAAGTGCTTGCAAATACAGAATCATTAGGAATGAGGAATGAATCCCGCGTAAGCGCATTGTTTAGTGAATCAATAGACATTGCAAAAAAGCGCGGACAAACTGAGGTGGTTAAATGATTGCTGAAACTCCAAGAGAATTCGGAAAACGGATGGCTGTGCAAGCATTACAAAAAAGCTGGCCTAAAACCACAATAGGAGAAGACATTATGAAAAAAGGCAAGGGATTTAGGAAATTACTTGAAAAAATTCCAGATGTTATTCTTCGCAGAAAATTAAGCACTGCACTGAAAAAAGCTGAAAAAATAGACCATAATTCATTGTATACTGCAGTTGTTAGCCTTATTGAAAGTTGTGTGAATCATTTGAAGAAAAACAAAACTCTTTCTCCTGGACTCAATGACGAAGTAAACAGAATAGTTGAAATTGTGGATTTCTGGAGTAACAATCCGGAAAAATAACTCACATCTCTTCAGGACATTCAATTCCAAGCAGTGCAAGTGCATTCTTAAGAACGTTTGCGGTTGCAGAAACCAACAATATTCTTTTCTCTTTTTCTCCTTTTCCCTCAGCATTGAGGACTGGATTCTTTGTATAGAATCTGCTGAATAAAGTTGCAAGTTCCAATGAATAATCTGCAATTTGGTGGGGCCTTAAATCTTCTGCAGCTTTTTCAACCACTTCCCCAAATACACTTATCTTATTCAGAAGCGCTTTTTCATCTTCATTGAATTCAGAAGAAGCGTTTCCACTAATTTTTCCTACTTTTTTCA
>JAHJBR010000105.1 GCA_018813445.1 Microcaldota archaeon
CTCCCAAAGGAATTGCTTTCTTTTTTGGATGTGGTCCTGGATCAGTGCTTGCCATAAATGTGCTGCTTTTTTTATCACTTATTGGGATCGCTTTTGGAATTGCGATTCTTTTTGTATGATATGTTCTTCCTTTCTTTGCCATGTTTCCACCTTCATTTCTTTTCTACAGCAGGCTCTGCTGCTTTTACTTCAGGCTTTGGTTTTTCCTCGGTTTTTGGTGTCTGAGTTGCAGTAGATTTTGCTTCAGAAGTTTTTGGAACTTCTTTTGCAGGTGCTTTTGCAACAGGTTTCTCATCAGTAGTTTTTGGTTTTGCTTCAACTTTTGGAGTTGGTTTTGCCTGGATCGAATATTGAGTACGTCTTTCTTTGCTTATCAACAATTCAGTTAGGATAAGGTTAGATGGTTGGAATGGAATCAGAGTTTCAGTTCCTTTCGCGTTTTTCCTTGAAACTCCTTCAAGGTAGACTACGCTCTTTCCATAGCTCACTCTTGCGACCTTTGCGCTCTTTCCTTTCAATGAGCCGCGTAACACTTTGACTGAGTCGCCTTTGTTAATGGTTATTGCTCTCTTTTTTATTCCAAGCTTGCTTTTGAGTTCCTTGGAAAGATGTACATGAACATAAGCGCGCTTCTCATGCTTCTTTGCAGTATAAAGCTTTTTTCTTTCGCTGTCTCTTTTCATCATAATCACCGGCTTATATAACTCCTGGAGCAATTGCAGATACTTTGGGGTATCTTTCTGTTATCTCCTTGGCAACCACACCTTTGATCTCGGTTCCTACTGGAAGTCCGTCTTCGGTTACCAGAACAACTGCATTGTCCTCGAACATAATTGTGAGTCCGTTTGGTCTTTTGTAAGGCATTTTCTGTCTTACTATCAATGCACGTACAACTTTTTTCACCATTTCAGGTTTTCCTTTTTTTACTGAAACTATGAGTACATCTCCAATTCCTGCCATCGGATACCTATTTCTTACTCCGCGCACATTGAGCACGTTTATTACTTCAACTTCTTTTGCGCCGCTGTTGTCATGGCAGGCAATCCTACTTCCGACCTGCAGCCCTTTTGTAACTTTGGAACCAAGACCTTTCATAAGAATCACCTACTCTGCTTTCTTCCCTAGGATTTCAACGACTGTCCAGGCCTTTGTCTTGCTTATTTTTTTGGTTTCAGCCACTATTACAGTGTCGCCAAGCTTTGCATTTATGCAGCTTGGATTGTGTGCTGCTAGCCTGCTCACGTTTTTTGCAATCCTATTGTATTTGGGCATGATCCTTGAAATGTTTCTTTCAACAATCACGGTTTTCTTGCCCTTGTCGCTTACAACTTTTCCTTCCACTTTTGCGCCCCTTACTTTGAGGTCGCCATGGACATAACAGTTTTTATCATCGCATTGAACCATTTTTTCACCTTTGGATTACATGGAGAACGCTGTGAGTAACGGCCACAGATTCTTTTCCTTCCATCCGACTTCTCAAATCCCTACGCACAAAACTTTTTTGTGACTTGAGGTTTCGAACAGGCGCAGAATTGTATAAAGAAAAGTCCTTTTGACAATTCCACTAAAGCGTAGTCTTAGAATTTAAGAGAGAAGTATTTATAAATATACCCCTAAGATTAAATCCAATATCAGAAGTAATGTACTTTGGGCTGCTAAACTTTATCTTCTTCTACCTACTTTCCCTAATACGGCAATCGCTTCTTCAGAATAGCCCATTTTAACTAGAATTTCCTTCATTTTTTTCGTATGGTCTCCTTGAAGAATAATAATTCCATCTTTTGCGGTTCCGCCGCAGGCCATTTTGTGCTTGAGTTCTTTTGCAGTCTCGCCTAATCTGTTTTTTGCGATTCCCTCAATTATAGTAACTAGCTTCTTGAATTTCTTTGCAGTAGCATAAACAGTTATTTTCTGGACTTCTTCTTTGTCCAGCACTTCGCACACGCACAAGTCTTTAATTAGTCCACATTTATTGCAAATTTCTGGCAAACTTTTTCACCTATGAGCTTTTCTTCTTACCAGTATTTAAAGGTTTCTCTGAAACGATTTTCGGATGGGAAACAACTGGGTGCTTTCCGCTCTTTTTCTTTTCTTGGGAAATGTGCTTTGCCCTTAGGCCCATCTCTGTTTTTATTCTTGCGATTGAAAGTCTGAGGGATTTGTCCTTTGTGGCACTTTCACCAGTAAGGCGCTCCATTTGTAATTCGGCAAGCTTTTTTGTCAGCTCTTCTTCGCTCAAACCATGTATCTCTTTTTTTCTTATAGCCATAAAAATGCACCGTCAGTTTCTCCTTTTCCTTCCTCTTCCTGGAGGTCTTCTCTCAAATTGAGAAGCAGCAGCAATCACTTTTGGAAGTGCCATCATTGCCTCAGCTTTTTCAGGGAAAACAGTTCCTGGAGGAACGATCCTTACTAGAATTCCAATAACTCCGAATTTAGTAACTGAAACTACGTGTGCAACTTTCACCAATCTCACATAGTCTCCTGCTTTTGGAATGAAACCAGCGGCTGCGCGCATGCTTTTTGCCCTGCTTCCTTTACTCATTGCACCGGAAATCACAAGCTCTGCGCCTATTGCACCATTGGCCATTATATCTCTTAGAAGGAAATGCAAAACTGATCTTACTTTTTTACCCATTTCAACCATTCTTGCAGCTCTTTTTCCTACAAGACGAGGTTCTAATGAAGGGTTTTGTACTGCAACTACACTGATTTGTGGATTTTGTATTAGGAATTCTTTTTGCAAAGTAGATGTAAGTCTATTTATTACTCCTCCACCTCTTCCGATTATTCTTCCGGGATTCATGACAACTAGAGTTATTCTTGTAACTACTGGAGTTCTTTGGATATCTATTCCTGCTAAACCAACACGATCAAGCTCTTTTTCAAGATATTTCATTATCTCGTATTGGAGAATTGGGTCTTCTATGAATTTCCTATCGTATGCCATTATTTCACCTGTGAAGTTTTATCTCCTACTGATTCACTTTCTGGTTTTTTCTCTACTACTTTGTTTTTAGTTTCTGCTTCTTGTTTTGGTTCAACAGCTTTGTTTTTAGTTTCTGGAGCTTCAGGTTTTTTCTCTGCTTTTTTTACTTCAGAAGCTTTCTGCACTGCTGGTTTTGATTCAGAAGTTTTTGGAACATCCTTTGGAATAGATTTCGCCTTTGCTTCTACTTCTTTAGGTTTCTTCTGAGCTTTTTTAGTAGTTTTTACTGTTTCTTTTTTAGATGATACTTCACTAACCACTATTTCTATTCTAGCAGTCTCAAAAAAGGATCTGCTTCTTCTTCCCTTTGAAGCTAAACGAGGAAGAACATTTTTCTTGTTTGCAGCTGCATGCACAATTACAAGGTCTTCTGAAAGCCCTTTGGATTTTGCAGATCCCATTGCACTTTTCAGTGCAGCAAGAACAAATCCTGCTGCTTTCTTTGGATATCTTCCTGGCCTTCCGCCAAGCTCTCTCCTGTGTCCGAGATTGGAAATGTATTTCCTATATCTAATTGGCACTTCGCCTTTGCTTGCCTTTTCGAGCAAGGCCAATGCATCAGCGACTTTCCTTCGTCTTATGTTTGAGCAGACCTCTACCAAGTCCTTGAAGCTCGCGTCTATATCTTCCAAGCGCGCCTTGCCGACAACCGTGTCATCAAATTTATAGGAATACATAACATCACTTCACTGCAACGAATTTTGAACCTCTTGTAGCTCCAATTCCTGGACCTGCATGAAGTACTCTTCCTGTGCTGTGTGAATAATCTCCAAGCCTTCTTCCAAGCTTATCTATTGTAATTACCACAGTCTTAAACTGTTTTCCATTGTGTACTCCAAAAGTTAATCCGAGCCATTCCGGAAGAATCACTGCTTCACGCGAATGAGTCTTAATAACCTTTTTTGGATTTGTTGCTAAGACCTTTTTCACTTTATCAATAAGCTTTTTGAACGCAAGGTTCGTGGAAAGGCGCTTGAGCGACCTTCTTTCCCTTGAGCCTATAAGCTCCATGAATTTTTCCATGGGCATTCCTTTGAACGCATTCTCGTCCAATCCTTTATAAACTTCTTTTCTCATCGTGATCGACCTTCGCTATCAGCACGCGTGCTCTTCTTCCTTCCTGTGGATCTTGCGGCTATGTGTCCGACTTTTCTTCCAGGTGAAGCTCCACGCGAAACTGTGGTTGGTTTTCCTTCATGGTGCTGCTTGCCTCCGAATGGGTGGCAATAAACACTCATCTTCACACCTCTGTTCTTAGGCCAGAGACGGTTTCTTGTCTTGTATTTATGGAATGCATTTCCTGCTTTGAGAAGCGGAGATTCCGATCTTCCTCCTCCGGAAACGATTCCGAGTTGTGCTCTGCAATCTGCAGAAAGTGTGATTGTTCTCCTGCTTGGAAGCTTTACAAACACTTTATTTTTTTCCCTTGAAACTATTGTTGCGTATGAACCAGGCGCTTTTATTAGTTTTCCTCTATCTCCTGGGTTTCTTTCCAAGTTGAATATATAAGCTCCATCTGGGATTCTGTATAAAGGAAGTAGGTTTCCCATTCCAACTTTGGCCTGTGCACCTGCTTCTATATATTCTCCTATTATTGCTCCTTCATGGGCAAGCAAATGTCCTTTTTCCCCATTATCATAAAGAACCTCCATTACAATCGCGTCTCTTCCTGGGTCATCTATGAAATCTGTGATCTTTGCCCTGAGCATACCTGCTTTTTCAAGGTCATCATATGCTCTGTATTGTAAATCCACTTTGTATCTTGTACTTGGACTGCGATATGCGGGTGAACCGCTTCCTCTTCTCTGTTGTCTTAGTCTTTTACCCATATGATCACACCAACTTGAGCTTTGCTGCTATGTCGTCCATCTTAACTTCTTTTGCGAGCCGTACAACTGCTCTTTTTTGGCCTTTGGGAGTGTTGTAGGTGCGCACTGCAGCTACCTTCACTCCAAAAATCTTTTCAAATTCTTCCTTCACTCCATCTTTAGTTGCTTTGTTTGCAACCACTAAAGTAAGAGTGTTATTGAACTCCATCCTTCCTACGGTTTTTTCAGTTCTTACTGGAGATAATATAAGCATATGTACACCTCAAAAATTCTTAAGCACCTCTAGAGCTGATTCTGAGAAGATAGCTAATCTTCCAGGATGAGTTCCAGGCGCAAGGTGCATTGCCTTGAGCTCTGATGCTTTTACTATATCTACACCAGGAAGGTTTCTTGCAGCTTTGAGTGCTGCGCCATCCTTAACTACTATTAATAGTGATTTTGGAACTTGTTTGGATTTGCTTCTTTTTCTTCTTGTGCCGCTTAGAGTTTTAGCTTTATTTCTGGCCCTTAAAAGATCTTTAGCTAAACCTAGCTTTTCAAAAAATGAAAGCATGTCCTTGGTTTTTGCTATTTTTTCAAAAGCAGAATCAACTACAAATGGAAGAGATTTTGCATCAAATTCATGTCCTCTTTTTCTTGCAAGTGAAACATCCATGGTTGCTGCAATTGCAGAGCGCAATGCTTTTTTATATTCTTTTTCATTCATTCTTTCAACTAGGATTTTTTCTACTTTTGGAGGATGGGCTCTTCTTCCTTTAACTGCACTTGGAATGTATTTTACTTTTCCTGGCTGTCCTTTTGCACCTACTTCCCTAGGAAGTTTTGCTTGCCCTTGGTTTTTCAAAGAACCAAAATCTTCCTTTCTTCCTTTATATTTCGCTGATGTTTCTTTTCCTGCAAAAGGATAGTTGCCTTTTGGTTGGAAGAGCTTGCTCTCATCACTGAGCACCGCTCGCTTTATCAGGTCTTCTCTTACTGCCTCTTCAAAGCAGGCTGGAAGCTGCACTTCTTTTCCTGCTTTTCCATCAATAGAGTAAATGCTTGCTTTCATAAAAATCACTGTTTAGGCTCGTTGGAAACAAATGTTACTTTTGCTTCCTTTATGGGTGCGTTATTCCTTACCGCAATTCTTAACTTTACCAATCTTTTGGTTGGGCCAGGAACACTTCCTTTCACGAGTATGAAATCATTCTTAACGAATCCGTAGTGAGGGAAACCTCCATTTGGATTTATCTCATCTTGGCTTTCCGAGATTTTGAGGATCTGTTTATTTAGTTCAGTGCGCTTGTGATAGCCGTGCTGCCCTCCTTGCGGAACAGTATATAGAACATAGGCTGGGTGCCATTGTCCCAAAGTACCAACATGTCTTCTTTTTCCAGTTGATTTTGGTCTTTGCTTGTTTATTCCAAATCGCTTTACTGGACCTTGCCATCCTTTTCCTTTAGTAATTGCAATAACATCAATTATTTCTCCTGATTTGAAAACATCTTTTGCTTTTAGTTCCTTTCCAAGAAGATTTTTTGCGAATTCTAATTTCTCTTTGGCGTCTTTTCCACCTAGAGCCAATTCGAATCTCTCAGGGTGCTTTTTCCCAATTAAGGTTTTGCTAGGTTGTGCAAAAACCAATAGTCTTATATCATCAACATCTTCCTTTACTTCGCTTTTCTTGGTTTTTTTGATTCCTAAAAGTTTGAGTTTTGCTTCATTGTCTGCATATATTTCAGATGTAATGCTTTTTCTTTTGTATCCTCTTATTCCATAGACAAATAGAGGAGGAGCTTCAAGAACTGTTGCTGCGCCAACTACTTCCTGTCCTTTTGTTGGGCTTTCGCTCTGGTCTATGTATGCAATAGTAGTCATTCCTGCTTTGTATGCTGCAAATCCAATCACGCGTGCATCTGTGCATGCTGGCCAGAACATTTCTGGTACTTGGGTTTCTGCCCTTTTCCTGGGCCTGTATGCACGTGAACCTCTTCGTGGCTTATTTAAGTCCATAACATCACTTTGAATAAGGCATTCGATAAATTGTGCTGATGCCTTTTTGCCTATCCAATCTACATTGCCCTCGGAGAGGGATGTCAATAGGTAATGAGCATAATGAGTTTATTCGGAAATATTTAAAAAGGTTCTGAAGACAAAGGAGAAAAGTATGGATGATGAATTTATAGCTATGCGCGTGAAAAATAAGAATACCCAAATTAATCTTTACAACGATGATCTGTTTAAACAATTCCGAACTCCTAAAGAATGCGCCAGGTATGTAAAAACAAGCAATGATAAAGTGGGTATACTTGCCTCGCTCTA
This sequence comes from Microcaldota archaeon, assembly GCA_018813445.1. Lineage (GTDB taxonomy): Archaea > Micrarchaeota > Micrarchaeia > Anstonellales > Bilamarchaeaceae > JAHJBR01. Next base: position 7,123 of record JAHJBR010000105.1, read on the forward strand.
CCGAATTTTGCAAACTAGTTATTATGATGAAGATAGAGGTAGAACTTTTTTAGGAACTGGTTTGAATCCGGCTAATAAGATGTGGGAAAATTTTTTGAATGGAAATGCAACTGGAGCGTGCAGAGATAATGCGGCGCTTGTTGTGCATATTGCAAAAATGGCTGGCTTGGATGCTTCAGCAATTACTTTTCCCACCACTAATTCCTCAGCGCATGTAATACCTGCAA
>JAHJBR010000004.1 GCA_018813445.1 Microcaldota archaeon
TAGTTGACCTTGTCTGGCTTTTTCCAATAAGGATTCGCCAGTAACTTTTGTGGTAGCCCTTGAAGCGCCTGTGTTGGTCGCTTCAGCGGTCTTCCTTTCCTCTTTTCTCACATCAAGGGTTGTTTTTATCGCCTTGTGCGCTTCGGTTATGGAGATTCCCTTGAACTTTGCCCAATCTAGGACTTCAGTCAGGTCATCTTCGTGAATATCCGACTTTGCCAGATAAAGAACATCTTTGGTGGAAAGTTCAGGGGTTTCTTTTTTGACTTCCCCTTCTACTTTCTTATCTTTTTCGGCTTTTTCTGCTCTTATTCTCTGGTTTTCGGCAATTTCTTTGACTTTGGCAATCTCTTCTTCTTTTGCCTTAACCAAATTTGCCTCGTTATCTACTATGGATTGTTTTAGAGTATCCATCTCCTCTGGACTTAAAGCGTCCAACTCTTCTCGCTCTAAGGCTGCGAAATCCGCCCATGTGTTTATGTTTTCCATAAAGCGTGTGTTTAAGGTCAACACCAGACCGTTTTACTAATAATTACTTTACGCTATCCTTTTTCATTCTTTCCTCCCTTTCTTTAGGAGTACAGCCTCTGCAAAACTGTTTACAAGGTCTTGTTTTATCTTTTTTAGTTCGTGTGTCAACTATTCCTGGAGGGTTAGCTTCTTCTGCCCTTCCTTGAATTGGTGCAACTAAAGGTAAAATACTAGTAAAAATTAGCAATGTTGCAGTAGCTAGTTTTCCGGTATTCTTTCTTTGCACATGCAAGACACCTGTTCTTAAGTCTGGAGTTTTGCTAGGTAACTTCATGTAGTTATTTATGGTTAGAAATGTTTAAATATAATGTGCTTGAACGACAAGCATTTATAAACCTTTTGTTTCCTAAACTATTCTACGAGAAAGATTTAGTGGTTTGAATGGAAAAAGCTAAAGCAAACAGATTCAACGGATTCTTCAGATATTTCAGCTTTGGCTATTTCTATTGGTAATTTGGAACCGCAAGGCCTTTCTCCTCTTTTGTCGGTTCCTGAAAAATTTATGGAGATAGAGTTTGTGCTGTAAAAATATGATAAAATGGTGATAGAAATGAAGAATTTGAAATTGGCTGGATTGCAGGGAAGTAAAAGAACCGTGGTCCAAGTAGGACAAGTAAAAGTCGGCGAGGACTTCACAATAATCGCAGGTCCTTGTGGCGTGGAAAGTGAAGACCAACTTATGGAAACCGCCAGAGCTGTAAAAGCAGGCGGTGCGGATATGCTTAGAGGAGGAGCATTCAAGCCTCGAACTTCTCCATATGCATTCCAAGGATTAGGTCTAAAGGGACTTAAGATACTTGCAAAAGCAAGAGAAGAAACAGGCCTTCCAATAGTTACAGAAGTCATTGATCCTAGGGATGTAAGTTGGGTTTCTGAATATGCCGATGTTCTTCAAGTGGGCGCAAGAAACATGCAGAATTTCTCATTGCTGAAGGAAGTTGGAAAATCAAATAGGGCAGTGCTTTTGAAAAGAGGAATGCTTTCAACTCTGGAAGAACTCTTGAACTGCGCGGAATACATCCTTAACGAGGGGAATCCGGATGTGATTTTGTGCGAAAGAGGAATAAGGACTTTTGAAACATACACAAGGAACACATTAGATATAAGCGCAGTTCCTGCATTGAAAGAACTTACGCATCTCCCAGTAATAATCGATCCTTCACATGCAGCTGGGAAAGTAAGCTTAATTCCTTCCATGAGTTTTGCTGCTGTTGGTGCTGGCGCAGACGGTATAATAGTTGAAGCGCATAGGAATCCGGCTGAAGCACTTAGCGATAAGGATCAGGCGCTTACTCCAGAACAATTTGCAGATATGACTAAAAAAGCACGTGCGCTCTATAAATTTATGGCAAGTAATCACATAAAATAATGGTGCTTAAATGAAGGAACTGAAAGTAAAAGGACAAACTGGAAAAAGCAGGATATTGGTTGGAATGCCGCTGGTTCAATTACAGGATTTTTGTAATCTTAGCAAAACAGTAGTAATTACAGATCAGAATGTGCTGCGCTTCCATAGGTCCAAACTTCCAAACTGTCCAGTAATTGAAATTGGTTTGGGTGAAGTTTCCAAGACCCTTCAAACTGTAAATATGATTTATGAAAAACTTATGGAACTTAATGCTGATCGTGGAACATTTGTGCTTGCAATCGGAGGCGGAATAGTTTCAGACGTTGCTGGTTATGCATCATCAACCTATCTTCGAGGCTTGAAATTTGGTTTTGTTCCAACTACTTTACTTGCCCAGGTAGACGCTAGCATAGGTGGAAAAAATGGAGTTAATTTTAAAGGATACAAAAACCTTATCGGTACCATAAATCAGCCTGATTTCGTATTCTGTGATATTAGCATGTTGAAAACCCTTCCATTGGAAGAAATAAAAAATGGTTATGCAGAAGTGATTAAGCACGCGGCGATAGCAGATCCAAATCTTTTCACATATCTGGAAAAAAAATCAAAGGCAGCACTTTCAATGGATGAAAAAGCCGTGGAAAAAATAATTTACAATTCAATAAAAATAAAGGCCAAAATAGTGGAAAAAGACGAGAAGGAAAAGGGCGAGAGAAGAAAACTCAATTTCGGTCACACCATTGGCCACGCAGTGGAAAAAGTTTGTGGATTAAGACATGGGGAAGCAGTAAGTATAGGGATGGCTGCTGCTGCAAAGCTTTCAGTTCAGAAAGGCCTTTTAGAAAACCAAGATGCACAGAGACTTGAATCACTTTTGAAAGAATACGGACTTCCAGTAAGTATGAATGCTAGTGCAAACTCAATAATTGATGCAATGGAAAAGGATAAAAAAAGAGAAAATACAGACATAAAGTTCGTGCTTCTTACGAGTTTGGGCAATGCAGTTGTTGAACCAATATCAATGAACGAACTAAGGGATGTTGTAAATGATATGTGTGAGCATAGCTGAAATTTCTGCAGAAAAAATTATCTCTTCCCTCAAGGGGTTGAAACTGGCTGAGATACGAATGGATAAAACCCAACTTAGTAATGCGGAAATAAAAAAAATATTTTCAATGCCAGTTAAGCTTGTTGCAACATGCAGGCCCAACGAGGAACTGAGTAATGAAAAGAGACTGGAAATGTTGCTTACTGCAATTAATTCCGGAGCAGCATATGTGGATATTGAGTTGGAATCATCAAATGATTATGCAGACAAAATTATTTCTGTTGCAAAAAAGAAAGGATGCAAAATTATAGTGTCCTATCATAATTATGATCTTACGCCAGAAGCGAATGAGCTGGAAAAAATAAAAGAGAAATGTTTTGCAATGGGCGCGGATATTGCTAAAATTGCATGCAAAATAAATTCCCAACAAGACAATGCCCGAATTATGGATGTTATTACTCAGGATAGTAAAGTTATTGCAATTGGAATGGGTGCTAA
>JAHJBR010000106.1 GCA_018813445.1 Microcaldota archaeon
CGTCCAATAATGGACTTTGTGAATTTTGGAACCAAGCCTGAGGAAGCACTTTCTGCAATAAAGGGAATAGGCGAAAGATACAATTCCAACATGGGTTATGCTGCAAGGCATTTTGTTGACGAAAGGTATGTAAGGGCTGCGCTTTATTGTGCTGCAATTCGATTCATGGAATTGGGTATGAAAGAGGCCATGAACATAAGTTTAGGGGAAATGGAAATAACGAGATCTAAAGCTGCTGATGAGCATGTAAGAGGATGGTGGGAACGACAAGGAATGCCTACTGTACCTAAAGAAATGGTGATTAGGAATGATTAAATCATTTTAGATTAAGGTATGCGCATGAGAACGATTGCAGCAGATATTGTACTGATTCGTAAAGAAGAGGTACTTTTAGTTAGGCGAGGGGTTGAACCGTTCAAAGGAATGTGGGCAGTTCCAGGAGGACGAATTGAGGATGATGAAACTCTGGAAGAATGCTGTTTAAGGGAGATGAAAGAGGAGACTGGGTTGGATGTGAAGATTGAGAAGCTGATAGGTGTTTATTCTAATCCGAAAAGGGATCCAAGGAAGGTTATTGCGGTTGTCTATCTTTGCGGGATTGTTGGAGGAGAGATGAAAGCACAGGAAGGAGAGATTTTAGAAGTGAAATGGTTCAAACTAAGCGAATTGCCGGAATTGGCTGCAGACCATAGGGAGATCTTAAGGGATGCTATTGGGTTGCTGTAAAAAGCAATAAAAACCCAGCCCTCGAATAGCTATTTAATAGGGGGAGAATTATGGATAATGAAGCTATTGTTTTAGAGGATAAAATGGAACCAATAGAGGAGATAGCAGCTAAATTGAGTATTCCTAAAGCGGAATTGGAATTTTATGGAAAATTTAAGGCAAAAATTCCATTTTCATATTATGAAAAGATTAAAGGAAATAAGGTTGGGAAACTGGTTTTGGTTACTGCAATAAGCCCTACTTCCGCAGGAGAAGGGAAAACCACTACAAGCATTGGTTTAACCCAGGCGCTTGCGAAAATTGGGAAGAAAGTGGTTTGTGCTTTAAGGGAACCGAGTTTAGGGCCGGTTTTTGGGATTAAGGGGGGTGCAACCGGAGGCGGAATGGCCAGAATAGTTCCTAAAGTGGATATAGATCTGCATTTTACAGGAGATATTCATGCGATTACTTCTGCAAATAATCTGCTTGCTGCAATGATTGACAATCATGTATTCCAGGGGAATGCACTTGGGATAAAGAAAGTTCTATGGAGAAGATGTATGGATATGAATGACCGCGCACTTAGAAGAGTAAGAGTTGGATTGGATTCCAGGGAAGAAAGGGAAGACGGATTTGATATTAGTACTGCAAGCGAAGTAATGGCTATTTTCTGTTTGGCTTCGGATTTAGAGGATTTGAAGAAAAGATTAGGAAATATTTTAGTGGGAATGAATGAGAAGGGAGAACCTGTTTATGCAAGGGATTTGAAAGCTGAAGGTGCGATGGCTGCTCTTTTGAAGGATGCGATTAATCCGAATTTAGTTCAAACAGTGGATGGGGTTCCTGCAATTGTGCATGGAGGACCATTTGCGAATATTGCACATGGGACCAATTCAATTATTTCAACTAGAATGGCACTCAGGGTTGCGGATTATGTGATTACTGAGGCTGGTTTTGGTTCAGATTTGGGCGCAGAGAAGTATTTTGATATTGTTTGTAGGAATTCTGGTTTTGCTCCTGATGCGGTTGTTGTGGTTGCGACCATAAGAGCGCTAAAATTGCATGGAGGAATAAATAAGAAGGAACTGGAAAATGAGAATATAGAAGCAATGGAAAAGGGATTTGCAAATCTAAAAAGGCATGTAGAAAATATGAGGAAATTCGGATTGGAACCAGTGGTGGCGATAAACAGGTTTACTTCGGATAGCGAGGCAGAAATAAAAAAATTAGAGGAGATATGCGCTGCTAATGGGATGCAATGGGAGCTTTGCGAAGGTTGGGCCAAAGGAGGTGAAGGGGCTGTGAAGCTTGCTGAAAAAGTGCTTGATGCGATTGGTAAGGGGGAGAAAGGTAAGGCAATTTATGAATTGGAGTTACCAATCGAAAAGAAAATAGAGGGAGTTGTAAAAGAGATTTATAGGGGGGATGGAATAGAGATAAGTGCTGAAGCAAAAGAAAAAATAGCAAATTTTGAAAGATGGGGTTTTGGAAAGCTCCCTGTGTGTATCGCAAAAACACAGTATTCTTTCTCAGATGATCCAAAATTGCTCAATGCACCTTTAGATTTTGTAGTTAAGATAAGGGATGCACGATTGAGTGCAGGGGCAGGATTTGTTGTTGTGATTGCAGGGGAAATGATGACCATGCCGGGATTGCCGAAAAAACCTGTTGCAGAGCAGGTCGATGTGCGGAATGGGAAG
>JAHJBR010000107.1 GCA_018813445.1 Microcaldota archaeon
ACTATTCATGTGTTTATGATGTTGCGCAAAATGAAAACTGCACTGAAATAAGAACCATAAAAGTTTTAACTCCAATAATAGTTGAATTTGTAAATCCGACTCCAATAAGTGGTGGTTACAGCAACCTTCCACTTAGATTCAACACATCCATAATCCATGAAGGTCTTACAGACGTAGTATGGAATGGCGACGGTGTGAATTCCAGTTTGTTTGATAAGAACCTTATTCTATTCTATAATTTCGATAATGTAACCTCACTTGGCGATGATTATGCGCCTTGGAGCAACGGAACAGTAATCGACGTGAGTTTTGCCCATAACTACAATGGATCCCTAAGCTATACCTATGGCCCTGGCTGGGTTCCAGATGGAAGGCATGGAGGAATGCTTGGACTAGGTGGACCAATAATAAATGCAGGTGATGTGGATGAAGTGGACGGAGCAACCCATCTTACTGTTGAAGTATGGATGAAGAGCTATGACTATGCTTCCCGTGGATTCATATTCAGCAAATGGGATTCAGAAGGAGGGGTTTGGGTTGATTTCCATAGCGGGCTGCCAAGCGTTGCATTTACACCAGGTGCATATGTAACTGCTCCGCTGGTTAATACTTCAGTTGCCCTTGACTGGAGCCATTTAGTTTTTGTCTATGATGGTACGCAGGCTGCTGATGTTGATGAGCTCAAGATTTATTTAAACGGTGTTCAGCAAACCCTAGATTTTCATGGGATTAATGTTCCAGATAGCATAAGAGATACAGGTTCAGTCACAGCCTATGCAATAGGTTACGATGACTTCTGGCATTTCTATGGATGGTTAGATGAAATGAAAATATATAACAGAAGTCTAACCCCCGAAGAAATCAACCAGAGTTATATGACCTATATTCACCAGATAGCTCCTGGTGAGTATTTGATGGAAATAGAGCAGCAGAAATATCCAGGCGTGAATTTCACCGAAGGCGAGATCTATGTTTATCAGGCATTTGCAGGAAACACATGGAATTCCACAGACCAAAGAAATGTAACGATAAATACACAATATCCTGAGATTGAATTTGTGCCTCCGACTCCTTCAAACGGAAATACGATCCCTAGTCCAGTCCTGATTAATGTTTCCATAGTAGCCAATTTCACAGGAGAAAGCGATTTGGATAATGTAACTTTCAACTGGAACGGCACTAATCATATTTGTTATTATGTGAATATGAGCTGCAGTGATGAAAACCTGAGCATCATAAACACAACCGCAATCCAGTATTATCTTTTAGCAAACAAGACCCTATCAGCGGGCAACTATACTTTTTCTTCATGCGCAGCGGATGTTGCAGGAAACACAAATTGCACTGAAGAAAGGAACATAACAATCATAGATAATGGCCTGCGCCCCATAATCAATATATCCTTCCCGCTTCATGGTGCCGAATACCAAGCGATATTCAACAACACTCTGCTGGAAGTCAATTACACTGCTGCAGATGCGGAGAATTGCTGGTATTCTTTGGATGATGCAGCAAACATCTCGATTCCAAACTGCAACAACACCACGATAACCGGGCTTGCGCCAATTGAACATAATATAACCATTTATGCAAACAACAGCGCAGGCGAGAACCACTCAACCGTAAGTTTCAACACAGACCAGTGCGGAAACATCACGGTTTCCGGGCATTATCTGATGGCCTATAATGAGAGCGAATATGTGCTCACTCCCCCGCTAATATGCTTCAACATCACCGTGGATGATGTGGAGCTGGACTGCAACGGTTTTGACATTGGGGTTGCATCGGTATCTGAATCGAGCATAGTTGCAGGCCCTGCGGACAATGTGACGATAAGGCATTGCAGGCCCTTTACGTGGAGTGTCTATTCATTCTATCTTGTTGGCCTGACAAACAGCCGTTTTGCAGACAATGATCTGAACGGTACTGGCTATGATCACTTATTTGTGGAGAACTGCAATAACCTTACGGTGAGAAACAACAGCCTTGGCCCTGGAGCTCCGATTCCATTCGTCAATTCATCCGGCGTGAGTATCCTTGAAAACATCATAGAAGACGTTAATTCCGCCCTAATATTCAGCAATTCGACCAACGTCACCATCCGCGGCAATTATATTCACAATGTAAATCCTGTTGGAATAAGCGCCTATGAAGGATGCTCCAACTTCCTGATTGAAAACAATTCGCTTATCGATGGCATGACTTGGGCGATTATCATCACTGCCAACAACAGCGTGATTGCCAACAACACGATAAACAACAGCCAATCCGGTATTAGCACCCTTACCTATGATTGGACTGACAGCGCAGGCAGTTTGAGCAATTCAATCATCACGGGCAATAGGATTGCGGAAATTAAAGGAATTGTTACTCCACCATGGCCCGATAGAGGGGTTGCAATTTACATAAACGGCACCAACACAACCATTGCCAATAATACCATAATCAACACTCGTAACTCAGGGCTCAAGGTCGGTGAATCAAAAAGCATGAACATCACGGCTAACACACTTCTGAACACGAGTTATGGCATGCAGATAGTTGGCATGAACAACTCCATCATAAGCGGTAATATCATCACGGCAAGCAGGGAAAATGCATTTTCGTTGACTGGCCTGAGCGAGAACAATACATTCATGTTTAATAGGATTGAGAACGCGTCCAACTATGGAATTTATGCATCATCTGCATCGGCCAGCCTTTTTGCATACAATAACATAAGCCAGAATGACACCTATTCTTGCATTAACCTAATAGATGGGAACTTAAACAACTTTACAGAGAACAGGCTCTTCAACTACCTGGGCGCATCTATAACTGATAAATATGTGGCTTCCCTTTCGCCCATGATTTATAATAGCACCAACTACAGCGATGTTTATTTCATCACCCTTCCATCTACCATAATCTCGATAACCTCTGACGGCCAGAATGCGCAGATAACGGTTGGAAGCAACTACTCCCTGTTCTTGGGAACCCTGCCAGTTGTTGGAATAAATTCCAACAGCGTTATCTATATTGACGATGCGATAACCGGCCCAGGCTATTGCAACGGACCCCTGAGCTGCGCATGCATAGCCGCTTTCGGAGGCACATGCGCGTTTACCCTTCCGAACGCATTTACATACACAGGCACTAACCAGAACTATTCAAATGCGAACCTGCTCGCAGCATTCAACAGCACTTTCAACGTTAGCACAGGAGATACTTATCCCCCTTACCTTAATTTCAATAACGGAATATCCTACATGCCAGGCTTCCAGATAAGCGCATCCTCATGCAACAATATCCTCAGGAACAACGAGTTCATAAACACCACGATAAACGATGGTGCATCATGCACTAATACTTTAGTATACAATAATTCCAATGCGACGATAGAATGGGTCCAGAGCGGGATGTCCATCTCCGCAGACCTCCAGCCAGGGATCAACCTCTTCCTGGAAATAAACCTCGCAGGCCTTGCAGATCCGCAGTACCACCTAGGTTTAAACCAGAGCGCGAACATCACTCTCAACCTTTCAGGCATGAGTTTCACAAACCCAGCAATATTCAAGAATAATGAATTATGCGCAGATTGCATTAATTGGACGCCACTGGATTCCGCTACGGTAATTTTCCAAGTAAACGGTTTCAGCAACTATTCTGTGGACAACGCAACCCAGTATCCTGAAATAGAATTCGTTTCACCCACTCCAGTTAACGACACTCATACCAAGAATGCATCGGTTCAAATTAACACATCAATTAAATCAGCGGATCTTGCAGGGACAGCATTCAACTGGAATGGCACAAACACATCAGTATATGATAATTCTCTTGTATTGATGTACAACTTGAATAACGTATCAATTTTGGGAGAAAACGAAAGCAACTTAGTGGATTTAACTGGGCATCTGAATGCAACAAGCTCAGGTTTTTCAGAATTCACTTCATTCGGGAAATACAATTCAGGCTTTGCATTTGCTGGAACCGGAGGAAAAATTTCAATTCCAAACAACCAACTGTTTAATTTCACGAATAGAAATATGAGCCTATCTCTTTGGGCAAAATTCCAAGGGGTAGATCATTACAATGGTCTTTTTGGAAGATTGGATTTGAATTGGATGGCTATGATGTTAGGGTGCACTGCAAACCACAGGTTGAATTTCTTTGTTGGTGATAATGGCACTACCAATCCATCTGATTGGATAAATGGCGCTTGCGGTTCTGAAGGAATAACAAATATAAGCCTAGACAGATGGTATTACATAACAATTACAAGGGAAATCGTGGGTTCCCAATACAATTACATTGTTTATTTGGATGGAGAATATGAATTGGGCTTCAATACAACCTCTGAAATCACTTATCCTGCTGTGGATGTTGCGTTCGGTGAGTTTGATTCTGCAGGCACAATCGCCCATATGGAAGGAGTAGTGGATGAAATTAGACTATGGGATAAGACACTTACTTTCGCAGAAGCGAAAGAACAGTATATGCTCAACCTGAACAAATACGATTCTGATGATTGGTCATTGTATGTCAATCAGACCGATAAGCCAAGGCTACTTCCAGGAACATACACATATCAGGCATGTGCAAACGATAGCTCCGGGTATGAAAATTGCACAGAAACCAGGACAATAATAATAGAAGGAATTGGTTGCGTAAGTCCAAACAGAACTTTTGTGTGCGGAGACACGATAAATGAGAGTTGCGTAATGGATGGGGATTTGAGTGTAAGTGGAAGCGACTGTTTCTCTTTCTCTTCAAACGATATTGAAGCAGACTGTGATGGATATTCAATAACTGGAAATTCAACTCCGAGCCACGAAGCATTTTCCCTTGTTAATAGGAATAATATTACTATAAGAAATTGCAACCTATTCGGATTTTACAAGGCCATTGAACTGGTAAATACCACAAACAGTGCTTTAGAGAATATCAATATAACTAATTCAACAGTCATTCCACTTCATATAATTGATGGCTCATCAGGAAATAATTTTGACAAGATAAGAATAGAAAATCTAACAGAACGGGTTACTGGAATTCTTATGCGTACTAATTCCAGCAACAACCACCTTTCAAACATATATGTAAGGGATTATGTTAGCAATTCCGGCGCGCTCAATTTCTATGATATTTCTAACATTTCAATGGAAAATGTGGATATAGGTTTTTCCAATGGCTCATGTAGCGTTTTTACCAATATATCCATATCCATTAGCAACTTCACTGCATCCAATTGTACCTATGGCGGCATCAGTTTAGCGGAAGGTGTGACCCTTTCCTTGGATGACTTTACAATTTATGGCGTATATACTGGCATAGATCAAGGATCTTACCTCACTAATACAATGAATGTTACCAATGGATTAATTTTTAATGCAACTTACAAGGGAATAGGAATAGGTACAGACACCCAAAATAATTATGTATCAAATGTAGTTATCCACCATGTTAAAAACGGGTCTTCCGGAAGCGCACTTCAAATAGAAGGCCAAAACTCCATCTACGAGAACATTACAATTTATGATTCATTTGCAGCAGTCTCCTTTTCTCCGAACCCAGGGCATTTTGCATACAATAATTCCTTTTTCAATTCCTTCTTAAGCAACAATTACGCAGCAATTGTGTTTTCTATTGGAGGCGATGCTAATTTTATATTCAATAATTCAATAATTAATTCATCCGCGGTGGGAATAGTTGTTGCAGCTGGGGTTAACAACACAGTTTACAATAACCTAATCAATGAAACAATTCCCCTTGTCTCATATATTCCAGGAGAAAACCTCTTCAACACCACTCTGTACAGTGGTACAAACATAATCGGCGGAACCAATATCGGGGGCAACTATTGGGCAAATCCTTCCGGAACAGGATTTTCTCAAACCTGTCCTAATTTCGATACGGATGGGATATGTGATAATCCATATGAGCTTGATGAAAATAATACAGATCATCTTCCTCTATCAGACCATGTAGATAATGACAGTGTAAGAATGAACATTACTTTAGTTAATCCAATAAGCAATACTTTCATAGTTCAAAACGAATCCATGCAATTCATAGTGAATGTAAGCTGCACAGGAGTTGATGATTGCGGAAACATCACTGTTTCTCTGGATCCGATTCAAGGATGCGACATCAATTCAACAGACTGCACTAACTGCAATCCGGTTTTCAATATTTCCACAATTTGGGGGTATAATCCTCCAGGGGGCCCACCGCTTGTTGGTTATCCAGAACTCTGCTACGATACTATCACAATGAATCATTTCACTGCTGAGAACGCAACCTGCTGGACAATCCTGACTACCGATCCATACGATGGAGATTGCGCTTCTTTTATCGATACTTTAGGGAATCAATCGGCATGCCCGAGCTACCAGAGACTCAGAAGACAGGTGAACTATGCTGATTGCCTATGCATTGGTCTTGATTGTCCATCCCATGCAAATTCATACGATTTCACCACTCCCTATTTCGCAGGGGAATGTAGTGTTTCAGCAGCACAGAATTACAGTTGCGATGGATGCAGAGATTTATTCAATTCTCCTTCAGGAGATTGGTTATATGAACAAGTAAG
>JAHJBR010000005.1 GCA_018813445.1 Microcaldota archaeon
TGATTGATTATGACATAGGCCAATTGATATTTATTGAGGAATACGATGATTATGTTGGGCCTGGTACTGAACCTGTAGAAAACACAACTCAGAATATAACTCAAAATACAAGTATGAATTATTTAGATGATGAAGATATCCCTGAGTCAGAGATTATCATGCATAATTCTTCTTCAGATTGTTGGATAGTCTTAGATGGAATAGTGTTGGACATAACTAGCATGCTGAGTGATTATTCTGATCTTGAGCCTCTTGCTGAATTATGTGGTATGGACGTAACTAATGACCTGGATAATGGAACGCTCCCCATGGATGAGGAATTGTTCTTTGAATATTATGATGAAATGTTTGAGCATGAATTAGGATTTGTACAGGAATGAATTTTGGAAAAAGCGCAAGTTTATAAACCCAAATTGCGTAAATAAACATACAGATTTGAAGCAATAGCTTGGCTTATCCAAATAAGGAAAGCCTGTAAAAGCCGGATCCCTAAAAAGACAAAAATTCATAAAACAGCTGATGCAAATTCGTTCAAATTGCACAACGCAATTTGTACGCCCGTTTTTGTAAAGCAAAATGATTGTTGTCTGCATTGGAGATTATATTTCCGATACAAAAATAAATTCTAGTAATTTTGGTCCTGCATTTATCTGAAATAACAAATCTGAATAGAAAAAAAGGTGTTACTATAGTAGAGTTTAAAGAATTAGGATTATCTGAAAGGATAGTTCAGGGAATAACCCATATGGGATATAATGTACCCACTGAGGTACAGGAGAGGGCTTTGCCACTCATGGTTTCTGGGAAAGAACTTATTGTAAGAAGTAAAACTGGAAGTGGAAAAACGCTTGCGTTTGGTTCCGGAGCACTTCAGATGCTAGAACTGAAAAAGGCTAGAAAAGCACTTATCCTAGCACCGGTACGAGAACTTGCATTACAGATTATGAGCGAGATTAGGGCAGTCGGAAAGTTCTGTCCATATAGAGTAATCTGTGCATATGGAGGACAAGATATAGATATGCAAATAAACCTAATTTATAGAGGGGTTGATATCCTTGTTGCAACTCCAGGTAGACTTCTTGATCTTTTTGAAAGGGGAATAATAGACTTAAACGATTTTGATTTTGTAGTTGTAGATGAAGCAGACAAAATGTTTGAGATGGGGTTTGCAGAAGATGTGGATAAAATATTATCCAATACATCCTACGCGAGAAAACTGCAATTCTTTTCTGCAACAATAACTAATGAAATTAAACACATGTACACAAAATATGTAAAAGAATATGAAGTAGTGGAAGTTGGCCAAGAAGAGAAACCACCGCAGATAAAAGAAGAAAAAATAAACATAGAGCGCCCGGATAAATTCAATAAACTCGTGGAAATTATAAAGGAACACCGCGCAGTGGATAAAACTGGCAAGATCCTTGTATTTGTGGCAACACAACGTGCAACAGAATACCTTGGGCGAAGGCTTAAGGAATCTGGAATAAGTGCTTCATACATACATGGCGATGTAAAACAAAGACGAAGAGAAAATATTATGAGTGATTTTAAGGAAAATGATTCCGGGATACTGGTTGCTACAGATATTGCAGCAAGAGGGATCCACATTGATGATATTTCACTTGTACTAAATTATGATGAAGCCATGGATGCGGTTACTCATCTCCATAGAATCGGAAGAACTGGAAGAATGGGTGCAGAAGGTAAGGCAATAACCTTTGTAGAGGAAAATCCATTTTATAGAAAACCTTCAAATCCAAGTTTCAGGCTCAGAACCGGACCATATAATCCAAATTATGGAAAGGAAGGCAATAGGCAGTATGGACAAAAACGACCATATCGTGGACCTAATAGGGGACGGCCTTCTGGACCAGGAGAATACAGTGGAAGAGAGGAACGTGGAGGCTATCGCGGACAATCTGGACATGAACGAAAAGGAGAAGGAGAACACTCTGGACAGAGTGGAAAACCGGGATTTAATAGAAGGCCAAGGAGTCGCACATATAAGCCAAATGGATACAGAAAACCCAGGCCAAAGAGATAAATAGTTGAGTATAATCTATTAATTCGGAAATCAAAGATTCTAGATAAATTGAATTTCAGATTCAATCAGTCGCGAACAGAAAAAATTCCTTGTAACTTTTTATCATATTTATTGATTTTCCATCCAGCAGAGGCTAGTCGTTTGGTTATTTCTGCTTCAATTTTTCTTCCTTTTTGCTTTCCTACACTACCCACATAATGAAATAATTTTGCATTTGGTTTACTTACAGAATAAAGCTTGCTGTAAAAATCTTCTGAATAAAGATCTGAAGCAACACTAAATCTAGGTGGATCGTGAATAATTGTTGAAAAAAGCCCTTTCCCAACTTTAGATATGTATTCAATGCAGCTTTTTTTCACTATTTTTATTTTATCAGATGAAAAAAGTTCCTTGCTCCAAGGATTCCATTTTGCAAGTTCTAAAACCTCAGAAGAGATTTCACATGTTGTTACATTTGCTCGCTTTTTTGAAGCGGCTATTGCAGTATAGCCAAGGCCCATACATGTATCCAGCACAGCTTCTAACTGACTTATATTCAGTTTTCTTACTACGAGTTCAGAATATTCCATTGGATTTGAAAAATCCTTTACAAGGTGCATCCTCAAACCATCTATCTCAAGTATGGGTCTTCCGGAAAACATCCTTAATTTGTAGAAATGGTTTGTGAATAATGCGAGCTTAAGGAGTTGTTTTCCATCCCAACAATAGATAAAATTTTCCTTTATTTTTTCCAATGGGATCTTTGCAAGCAATTTTTTATCAGGTTTTGAATAGGTTCTGTTGAGATCAAATGAAACCAAGTCCCAACCCATCTTTATTTTTTCAACTGTTTCATCGGTAAACCATAGGTTCTTTGACTTTGATGACATATGATCTATCCAACGTTCTTCCTTAATTTCGCAAGGAAAATTCTCATTTCATCATTATCTTTAGCACGGATTATATGCTTAAGGTGTTCAAGCTTTGATGTTATTTTCTCCAACTCCTTGATTGTATATGGGTTGAATAGAATTTCACTAAGCAACCAGTCGTCTTCGGAAAGCAAACCCTTTGCAATCGCCATATGTCGTGCAAAGGTTGTTCCAGGAACTGCTTTATTGTCCATGCATGCAGCAAAGACTAGAGTCGAAACAAAGGGTGTGGAAAGTGAATATGCCATCATCCTATCATGTTCGTCAAAAGAATAATCATATAGTTTTATTCCAAAGCGGCTAAAGAATTCCTTGAAGAATTCTGCACCTTTAGAATCAGATTCACTTATTACAACGGCATTTTCATTACTTAGGTTTTCTACATTCGCAAATGTAGGACCAAACATTGGATGTGTGGAAACAAACCTGAATCCGATTTTCTTGTAAAA